>CAZGNQ010000340.1:0-3829 GCA_964527285.1 uncultured Hyphomicrobiales bacterium
AGCACGGCCTTTTTCAGCCACTGGTGCACGGTCCAACTGCCATCTTCGGCGCGCGTTGCGACGCGCGCCGCGCCGGTGTCCAGCAGGTTCAGCGCTTCGCTGACGGCATCGCGCACTGCGCCCGTTGTGGCCGGGGAGATGCCGTCGCGAGCGTCGAACGCCTGTTCGATGGTGGCCTGCAGTTCGGCGTGGTCCGTGGCAGTGGTCGTCATGGTTGGGCGCTCCAGGGTGCGGCGGTGGACGGCAGGATGTGGTGGCATCGCATGCCCGAGCGGCGCTGCGCGCACAAGCCCGCCCACACAACCCGCTGCGCGGTGCGCAAATCCTCATGCGCCGATCCGGCCTGATCTCGGTCAAATCGGGCCGCTGGCCATGCGATATAGTCTGGCCCTGGTGATGACGACCGACGCCGCGACGTCCCACGTTTCACGCCCCGGTCGCCACGGCCCGACATGGCCATCGCAAAGGAGGCCCAACGATGCTGAAAAAAATCCGTCTCGAATTGGCCCGGGATCACGATTATCCCGAAGGCAGCCGGCATTGCGGATATGAGTTCGTCGCGCCGATCAACGCCGATGACCATATCGACCCGGGCGAATGGAAGAAACAGCGCGACCGCTGCCGGGTGAAGCGCTTCTGGATCGAAACCGACGACGAACTCGGTCACCTGATCCGCAAGCCGGGCGGGTCCTGGGCGTTTCATTATGACGTCAACGGCGATCCGGACGATGACGAAACGGGCTACCGCTTCGGGCTGCACACATTCCGGATCGGCGATTATGTCTCCCTGAAAGAGCACGACGATCACGTTCGCACATTCCGCGTGGTGCGGGTCGAGGATGTTCATTGATCCGGCTTTTCGGGGCACAGGGTGCGCGGCGTCGGCCGGTTTGCAGGCCGCGGACTTAACGGCCGATCCCGCGCACGAACGCCTCGATATCGTGGGTCACGTGGTGAATATGCGTGGGCGCCGCGTCGTGCACGCTGACCTCATTCTGGCTCGGGTGGTCGATGTAATCCGAAGCGACCAGGACCGTCGTGATGCCCAGGTCGTGCGCTGTGGCAAGGTTGTGCGGCAGATCCTCAAACATGGCCGCAGTGCCCGGCGCCACATCGAAGCGCTGCGTGAATGAGGCAAATGCCGAGGGTTCGGGCTTTGGCTCGTAATTGCAGGCCTTGATGTCGTGGATCCCGTCGAAGACCTCCAGAATCTCAAGGCGGTGTGCACAATTCTCCGCGTGGCGGACCGAGCCGTTGGTGAAAATGTATTTCTTTCCCGGCAATTGAGAGATCGCATCGCCGAGCTCTGGATGCGGCCTGATCACTGAATGATCGACGTCATGGACATAATCAAGGAAATCGTCCGGCTCCATGTTATGGCGCGTCATTAGTCCGGCAAGTGTCGTGCCGTATTCCAAATAATACTCCCGGCGCATGGTCGTGGCGCCGTCACGGTCCAGACCGAACCGCTCCATCAAGAACGTATTCATGCGCTCTGCGACCTGCGGAAACAGGTGTGAGTTTGCGGGATAGAGCGTGTTGTCGAGGTCGAATATCCAGGCGGTGACATGGGCAAAGCAGCCGCAGCAGGCCTGATCAACGTCGCGCCCCTTCACGTGACAGCGGGCGGGTGGCGGCAATTGGTCGGCGGCTACGGCGGCGCCGTCACGGATCTCGCTCATTTTTGGTCCCACTGCTGAAGCAGAGAATTGAGCCGGCACATCGCCGGTGCCTTGATGAGGTACGCGCCGATCCAGCCTATGCCGGCGGCACAACGCCGGGCTCTTCCAGCGTATACCCAGCCTCCCGCGCGATCAGCGTGCCCGCGCCGTGGCCGGTGAACAATTCCAGCAGCACCGCGTGCGGCTCCTTGCCGTTGAGGATCACCACGGCCTCCACGCCCTGCTCGACGACGGAGATGCAGCTTTCAACCTTCGGGATCATGCCGCCCGAAATGGTGCCGTCGGCCATCAATTCCCGCGCGCGCCGAATGGTCAGTTCCTCGATCACCCGGCCGTCGCCGTCCATCACACCGGGCACGTCTGTCAGCAGCAACAACCGCTTGGCCTGCATCCGTCCGGCCAGCGCACCGGCAAAGGTGTCGGCATTGATGTTATAGGCGCGGCCATCGGCGCCGGCGCCGATCGGCGCAATGACAGGGATCAGCCCGTCACGGATCAAAGCCTCGACGATGCGCGGGTTGACCGCTTCCGGTTCGCCCACGTAGCCCAAATCAACGGCCTGCATGAGGTTCGATGAGGGATCGACGATCGCCTGTTCGAGCTTGCGCGCACGCATCAGGTTGGCGTCCTTGCCGCAGATGCCCACGGCCTGCCCGCCATTGGCGTTGATGGCCGCAACGATGCTCTTATTGATGCTCCCGGCAAGCACCATTTCAACGACGTCGATGGTCTCCTCATCGGTCACGCGCAAGCCGTGCTGGAAGGCGCTTTCAACGCCCAGACGGCTAAGCATTGCCCCGATCTGGGGGCCGCCACCGTGCACGACGATGGGGTTCACGCCAGCCTGCTTGAGCAGAACGATGTCGCGGGCGAAGCTGCGGGCCAACTCCGGATCGCCCATCGCATGGCCGCCATATTTTATGACGACATTCTGGCGGTCGTAGCGCTGCATGTACGGCAGTGCCTGGGACAGGAACCGCGCCTGCGTGTGCGCACCAGCATCAAGATCGGCAGTCACGGGTCAGATCCTTTCGTTTGCCGCACGCCGTTTGGACAGCGCTTGGCACCGCGGGGCATGGGGCGGCGAACACAGGCGCTTGGCCAGTTGGAGAGCGCCGCACAACGACAATTGAGCGCCGCGCGTCGGGCCACGCAGTGCCGCCCAATTGCCATACGGCACGCGCACGCGGGTTGCCTCAAGCCGGCCAAGGACTGACGGCGGGGATCAAGGGCGTCAAGCCGGCGTTCAGACCGCCATCAATTTGAATCCGCCGTGTCAGAGGCTGTTTACCGGATTTAACTAAGGCACCAACTGTTGTAATGGTGCCGCGCGCAAGGCAATGGCTCAGGTCATTCACAGGCTTGCTGCCCCGCGCGCGAAGGCGTGACGACGGCAGGGGCGACCCGGGTCAAGTGCAATCGGGTGTGGCGCCGGCCTGTTTCAGGGCGCGCGGCATCCAATGGGCGGTGCCGACAGGTTCGGACGCGGATGGATGATGTCGTGATTGACGCGTTGGGGGCCAGTGCGAAATCCACCAACCTGCGGGCCTCGCTGACCCGCGCGCAGCGCTATGCCACGCAGTACGCCAGCCCCGTCGTCGAGATCGACCACCTGCTGCTGGCGCTCACCGAGGACATCGACGCGGCCATCGTGCTCGGCAAGGGTCGGGTGCGGATTTCTCAGTTGCGTGCCGACGTGGTGGCGCATCTGGAGGCCGCCGCGCAGCAGCCCATGCGGCGGGCGGTCAGCGCGCCGGAAGCCTCCGATGGCTTGGTGCGGGTGTTTGAGTTCGCCTCCGCCGCCGCCGCGCAAGCCGGCCGGCCGCAGTTGGATGGCGCTATTGTGCTGGTGGCGATGCTGGGTGAGGGCACCAACGCGGCGGCCCGAATGATTGCGGACCATGGGCTGTCCTTCCAGGACGCGGTGGTGGCGCTGAAGTCGATGATGGGGCGGCCGAACCGCGCGACGGCGCGGGCGCGTGCCTCGGCAGAACGGCGCCGGAGCGTCATTCAAGCGGGCGCGGCCCGAGTGCCGTCAGCGCCGCCCGTCAGCGCCGACCTGCCTGGGGGTGCGGCAGCCGAGGCGCCCCCTGGTGCGCACGATGATGGCGATCACGCAGGTGGGGAAGCCGGCCATGGCGTGGCCG
>CAZGNQ010000341.1:0-3829 GCA_964527285.1 uncultured Hyphomicrobiales bacterium
CCCGGTGAGTTCGCGAACGATCAGGATGTCCAGTCCTTCAACGATGTCGCGCTTGAGCGATGAAGCGTCGGCCAGCGCCGGGTAGCAAATCGCCGGGCGCAGATTGGCGAACAGCTCCAGGTCCTTGCGCAGGCGCAGCAGGCCGGCCTCCGGGCGAACCTCATAGGCAACGCCATCCCATTTCGGTCCACCGACAGCGCCCAGGATCACTGCGTCTGCCGCCTGCGCCTTGGCCATGGCCGCATCAGAGATCGGCGCACCGTGCGCATCGTAGGCGCAACCACCCACAAGGTCCGTATCGTGGTTGATGGTGATGTCTGAGTTGGCGTTGATCCAGGCGATCACCCTCTCGACTTCCGCCATCACCTCAGGACCAATGCCATCGCCGGGCAGCAGCAGAAATCGGTATTCGCTCACGGGTCATCTCCATGGGTTCAAAGGAAGGGCACACAGGCCGGGTGCGGCCCCACCCACGCCCGGGATCAGGCACACAGGCACCCAATCAACGTCGCACTGGCAAAGTCGCACTGGCAAAGAGGCACTGAGCTACTGGGCACCCGGCGCCATCGCATAAGCCCGTCGGCTGCTGCCCGACAAGGCTTTGGCGCCGATCCCGCGATGATATCGTCCGAAGGCGAGAGATCTGCGCGGCCCGTTGGGGGGCAGGCGCATCACGTGAACGTGTCCGCACCAACCTGTGGCGGTTGATTGCCTGTGCGTGTCACGGGTGCTGCGCCGCTGTGAATGTGGCCGGCATGGCCCGTTTCAGTCACATTACTGCTTTAAGCCACGTTTGGCAGATGGGGGATGAGCATGGCTTGCATCGTGACAACACTGCGTGCCGCAGCAATCGCATTGGCGGGGTTGAGTGTGTTTGGCGCCGTTGCGCTGGATCTGGCCGGCCCCGGCGGAGCGGCCTTCGCGTACGCCCCCCTGCGCGTGCCGGTTGACGTGGCGCCGGATCGCAATCCCGTCCGGCCAGTGTCGCAGGCCGTGCCGCGGCAATCGCCATTCGTGAGCGCCAAGGCCAAGGCAAACGCTGAGCTGCATGTGCTGGAAGAGCGGTGCAAGTCCATCGCCCAGCCATACCGCGAGGCCATTTCTGCGCACAATCAAGCCGTCAATGCCTACTGGTCCAAGGTCTCCAGCAAACGCTCGGCGCGCTCGCGAAAGCGCAAGCAAGGTCAGGCGCTCGTCCGCAACGATTACGTCACGACTTTTCCGCCCAGCTATGATGGGCCGAAGCAACCCAAATGCCTGAGTGAGATCGCACGGCTGAAACGCGGCCCCACAAAACGTGCACCATCCACCATCGGGCGAGTGAGCGACTTCAAGGCAGCAGCAAAATCACTTTACGGTTTCACACCGCGCGCGCCGCGCAATGAGCAGGAATTCAAGCGCGTCTATGCACGCGAGGCGCTGGCGCTTGGGCTGACGCAGAACCAGGTGGTTGGCGTTTACGCGCTGGAGACCGGCGGCATCGGCCCCTACAATCGTCAGAGCGGCATCTTCCCCATCGATTACAAATGCCGCAAGTTGCCGAAGCCAAAGGGGCGGCCGGCTTCCACGGCCATCGGCTATTCGCAGTTGCTGTCCGCCAACTCCAGCGCCGTCATTGCAGAGAATGGCGAAGCCTTCGCGCGGCGGTTGGAATTTGAGGCCGTGCAAGCCCAAGGCGATCGCAAGGCCGAACTGATGGAAAAGGCGCGGGTGATCCGCCAAATGCGGCGTGACATCAAGCGCGGGATCGCGCGCTACCGCAATCGCAACAACTGGCGCGAGTTTGTGGCGTTCGGCAAGACCAAGCGCGGCTATGCCGTTCACGCGCTCAATCTGGACGTCGATGTTGGGCCGATGATGCAGGTCAACAAGCTGCGCAAGATCGTGGACGTGAGCGAGAAGCGCGGCTTCAAGAACATCAGCGGGCCGGAGCTGGAGCTGATGAACCTCGCCGGATACGGGCGCGGACTTGAGATGATGACGCCTGTTGCCGGCGACATCCCAACGTCGAACTTCTTCAGCCGCGCGGGCTACTATCGCAATCCGGTCGTGAAGGACCGGTCTGCCGACGAGTTGCTGGCGAAATTGGGCGAGATCATCGAGAAGCGGAAAAAGAACTGCGGCGCGCGCGAGTTCATTCGTGTGTTCCAGGAGCTTGAGGCCAATTGATCCCGGTGGCGCGCGGCCGGTTACTCGGTATCTCCGCCACACGATGCCTTGGTGAGTGCATCCATCTCGCTGGTCAGCAGGCCCGCCCCACGCGCGCGCTCCATGGCCTCCGCGCTCATCGCCTGGGCTGCGGCCGCAAGTTGATCCGGCGCCACATCCGCTAGAGCCGCGCACGCGCGTTGCAGGCGAAGCTGCACTTCCACAAGCCCGGCACCATCGCGGGCGATGGAGCGGAAGGCATCGCGCAGGACCTCATGGGGATCAAGCGGAGCAACGTGCAGGGCTGGATAGAGCACATCATCACGCTCTCTGGTGTCTCCGTCGGCATTGTTCCCGTCGCGTGCTCCGTCGCCCGATCCACCATCGTGCGACCAGTGCGACAGTATGCGCACCAACCGCCCGATCACGGCAATCGCTGTGCCGGGATCATTCACGCTCGGCGACAACGCGCGCGAAGCAATTTCTGACATCACGATCAGCCCGAAGCGCGGATCGGCGTCAAAGGTCCGCGTCTTGCCGATCGAAAACGCCAATTGCAGCGTCGCGACCGCCTCCTCAGACAGCGGCCGGCCGTCCACCTTCAACAGCGGCGCCCCGGGATGGACGAAGGCGCCGGGCGGCGCCACCAGATAAAGCTGCACGCCATGGTCCTGCGCGCAGGCCGAGAGCCCTTGCATGTCAATGTGCTGGACGTAGCCTGTTTCGTCGGCCGGCACCGTCGTCAGCCCATCCGGCGCTGGTGAACGCCAGGATCGTCCGCCGAGGGAGGGCTGCGCCATGCGTCGCTGAAAGGCCTGGGTCGCTGCGGCCTCAACGCGGTCGAGCGTATCCGTCATCCGCCCGAACGACATCAGGTGATTGATCCAACGAATGAGCGCGATGACGACCAAGGCGACGACCAGCAGCGTGGCCAGAAACAGCACCAGACGGCCCGCGTCGCTGTAAAGCCCTGCCTCGATTGCGATCAGGCCGAGCAGCGCGAAAATGAAGGCACCGAGGAATGTGGCGAGGACGTTCTGTGTGGTGTGGTCCTGCTGCAGCAGGGCGGTCGCACGCGGCGTGGCGTTGGCGGCAGCCGCTGCAAAGGCCGATACGGCGATCGAGAGAGAAAACGTCGTCACGGCCAGCATGGACGACGCGAGAACACCCAGGATCTGGCTGACGGCCTCCGCACCGATCCGCACCGCCCAGTCGGCCGTCAGATAGGGTGACAAGGTCTGGGCAAGCGCAATGGCGGCCACCGCGAGCACGGCAAATCCCAGCACCCGCACCCACATCTCGCGCAACGCGAGCCGCAAGTCCCAGATATGGCGCGTGACCATGTGTTGTTTCAGGGCGGCCCACCCGCCTCGCCCGATGTCCCGACCCATCGGCGTGTTGCGCCGAAACGATTTTGCGCGGGGGGCGCTGTTGCGATCCGTAAATGGCCACAGCTTGATCAGCGGATGCCCCCTCCCTCGCGCGACGGCCCGGCGTCGGTGGTTTACAACAACCTCAGCGGCACGCTCATGCGCTGGCCGGCTCGGCCCATGCGCGCGCCATCCGATCCCGCTCCTCGAACGCGGCAATGGCGTCGGACTTCTCCAGCGTCAGGCCGATGTCATCGAGCCCGTTCATCAGGCAGTGCTTCTTGAAGGCGTCGATCTCGAACGTGATCACC
>CAZGNQ010000342.1:0-3808 GCA_964527285.1 uncultured Hyphomicrobiales bacterium
CCGGCGCCGCGCGGCGTGCCCCAGGTGGAAGTGACGTTCGACATCGACGCCAACGGCATCGTCAACGTCTCGGCCGTCGACAAGGCGACCAATAAGGAGCAGTCGATCACCATCCAGGCATCGGGTGGCCTGTCAGACAATGAGATCGACCGCATGGTGAAGGACGCTGAGGCAAATGCCGAGGCCGACAAGAAGCGGCGTGAAGCGGTCGAGGTCCGCAACAACGCGGAGTCGCTCGTCAACTCCACGGAGAAGATGCTGGAGGAGTTTGGCGACAAGGCTTCGGCCGACGTGAAGGGCAACATCGAGACCGCGCTCGCCGGACTGAAAACGGCGCTCGAAGGCGACGACGCCGACGAGATCAAGGCGAAGTCGGAGGAACTGGCCCAGGCGTCCATGAAGCTGGGCGAGGCCATGTACGCGCAGAACGCTGATATGCCCGGTGATGATGGCCCGGGCGGCGGCGTGGACGAGGGACCGGACGACGTTGTCGATGCCGAGTTCCAGGAGGTCGACGACCAGAAAAAGTCCGCCTGACGACGGTGCTTGCGTGCATGCGCTGGCCTCGACCGTTGAGGATCGGTTCGCTGTTGGACCGGTCCTCTCGGGGGTGGCCTTGCCGGCGACCGATCTTCAATCGGACCGGTCTGCAGTGTGCGCGAAGCCGCTCCGTCGCGCGGCTGGGTATGACCCTGCCGCGCCGTCCAATGGTCGGTGCCTTTGGTGGTTGCGCTGCTCGATGGTCGTGCTTGTCGTCGGTCCGGCGCCGCATCAGGCGGTCGCTGGCCGGCGTTTCCGGACGACCGTTCGTCAGCGGCACGGGTCATCGATGCCCACGGCTCAGCGTCCGGCCATGCAAAGATGAACCCGCTCGGCCGCACCTTTCATTTGCGCGGCCGTCGCCCAATGATGTTCAAAGTGCTATGACTGCTCGGGGCGGTGATCGTCATCACGGGCATCATCCCCATCCTGGTGAGGCCCATGGCTAAGCGAGATTACTACGAGGTGCTGGGCGTTTCCCGCGACGCCAGCGAGCCGGATCTCAAGAGCGCCTTTCGCAAGCTCGCCAAGCAATACCATCCGGACCGCAACCCGGATGATGCCGAGGCCGAGCAGAAATTCAAGGACATCAACGAGGCTTACGAGACGCTGCGTGATCCGCAAAAACGCGCGGCATACGACCAGTTTGGTCACGAAGCTTTCGGCCCAGGTGGTCATCCGCAGGGCTTCGGCGCCGATTTTGGCGCCTCGATGTCTGACATCTTCGACGACCTGTTCGGCGAGTTCATGGGCGGTGCTGGCGGACGCCGTGGTGGCCGTGGACCGGGTGCCCGCCAGCGCGGCGATGACTTGCGCTACAACATGGAGATCACGCTCGTCGACGCCTTCACGGGCAAGACGGCGCAGATCACCGTGCCGACCAGCATCACCTGCGAGACCTGCTCAGGGGCGGGAACGAAGCCAGGCACGCGCCCAACCCAGTGTAGAACCTGCGGTGGCATGGGCAAGGTGCGGGCGAGCCAGGGATTCTTCACCATCGAACGTACCTGCCCCACCTGCCATGGCCGGGGTGAGGTGATCGAGGACCCCTGCACAGCGTGCAACGGGCAGGGCCGCATCACGCGAGAGCGGACGCTTTCGGTCAACATCCCTGCAGGCGTTGAGGATGGCACCCGCATCCGCCTGGCTGGCGAGGGAGAAGCGGGCCTGCGCGGCGGACCGCCCGGAGATCTTTTCATATTCCTGTCGATCGTTCCGCACGATTTTTTCCAGCGCGACGGCGCGGATCTGTTCTGCCGTGTGCCGATTGCCATGACGACGGCGGCGTTGGGGGGCTCGATCGAGGTGCCGACGCTCGATGGTGGCGTGGTGCGGGTCAAGGTGCCTGAGGGCACGGACACCGGGCAAACGTTCCGACTGCGCAGCAAGGGGATGCCCGTTCTGCGCTCGTCGGCCACGGGGGACCTCCACATCCAGGTTCAGGTCGAGACGCCGCAGAACCTCAACAAAAAGCAAAAGGACTTGTTGAGGCAGTTTGAGGAGGCGTCGACCGAGAAAAACAGCCCTGAATCAGAAGGCTTTGTCTCCAAGATGCGCGCATTTTTTGATGGTGGCACCTGATCTGAGCCATTGCTGAGTGCACTGGCATCCATTGCCCACAATTGCGTCCGAGCCAGGGCCGGGTGCAATCAGCGATGCGAGCATAGGCCGTGGAACGAACATGCCCGGGGCTGGCCAGCGGTTGGCCGGGGGTTGGTCAGCGACCGTACACGGACCGGACGGGGACAGCACGTCCCGACGAGCAACAAGCGCCTTGGCTTGATCGCTGTTTAATTCGCGTATGGTGATTGGGTGGCGTACCGCGCGGCGGCGCGCTGTGGTGATGAGGCATCCGGTGTGCCGTAAGCACTCACCTGCCGGGCGGAAAACACGGCAGGCGCAGCGGAGATCGACCGGCCGCCGAACTTCTGTACCTCAAATATCGCAAGTCCCCGCTCGGTCACACCGTTGTCCGTCAATCGGAACAGGCCACTCACACCGGCAAATCCACTGGCGCGTGTGATGGTCTGCTGTGCAAAACGCTGCTCTGCCGGCAGATGGGTCAACGAAACCGCGAGGCTGACCGCGTCATAGGCAAGGCTGGCGATCCGGTCAGGCGTCTGCCCGTAGGCATCGGCGTAGCGGCGCGCAAACGCATTGAAGCCCTGCGGGTCGGGCGCCGCGTACCACGCCCCGACCAGAACCTCGTCGCGCGCAACACCGGGGAAATCCCAGTCGCCGGTGCCGATCACCTGCACCTTACGCGTGTCGATGTCGTGGTAGGGCAGCAGCGTCGCGAGGATCGGGAGTGTCTGGCGGTTTGCTGCGATGAACAGGCTGTCGATCGGAGCGCCAACCTCTTCGCCGCGCTTCATGCGCTCTGACGCGGCTTTGACAGCCGGTGCCATCGCGTTTGCATCTTCCAGATAACGTTCGACGGCGATCAGTTGCACACCGTTGGCCTGTGCCGCCCGCTCCAGCGCAGTGGCCACCCGGTCGCCATAGGACGATTTCGGGACCATCGCGATCATGCGCTGCTTGCCGGCCATTCGGGCATGGTCAACCAGACGCGGGATGTCCCCGCCTGGCAGGAAGCTGAGCAGGTGGACGCCAGCACCGGCCACGGACCTGTCGTTGGAAAAGGCAAGGATCGGCACGCCGGCCGGGCGTGCGATTTGCGCAGCCGCGCTGACCGAACTGGAAAAAAGCGGACCGATAATCAGCCGGGCGCCGTCCGAGATCGCTTCAGCAGCAGCAGCCCGTGCGCCATCCGGTGTCCCCTGGGTGTCCTTTTCGATGACAACGACATTCGGCCGGTCGAGCTCGAACAACGCGAGCTGGGCAGCCTGTTTCAGGTCGCTGGACACGCGCTGAACCTCTTTTGGCCCGGATGCCGGCAACAGGAGCGCGATCTTGATTTTATCAGCGTGGCGGGCTGCTGGCCTTTGCGCGAGGTCCGTGGCTGCGGCTTGCGTCGTCGGGGCAACTTCCGTCGAGGGGCCTGCGATGGCGCAGCCGCCGAGGAGTGCGGCAAAGCCGATCAGGGCTGTTGACACAAGGGCCAAGGTGATCGTCGGCAGAGAGCGACCATGGGCGGGCAGGAGCGCCGCTGTTCGCGCCTGCGCCCTGCTCAGCCACCCGCCCTGCGACCCACAAGCGACGCCTGCGGGGTGGGCATTCCAAGCACTGTACCAGCGTCCGAGCATAGGGTCTCTTGACCTTGCGCGTTGATCGCTCACCGGTGCAGACCCGGGGCGTGTGTTCTTCG
>CAZGNQ010000343.1:0-3803 GCA_964527285.1 uncultured Hyphomicrobiales bacterium
GTGAAACGGTACAGATAGGGATCTCCAAGCGTGTGCGGCCACCACAATTGTGCACCCGGGATACGCACATCCCGAAGGGCATCGGGCACGAGCGTTTGGGAGCCGGCGCGCACTTCCAACGGCTCAGTGATCTCCTTCACCGCGCCACCATTCCGGTCGAAAATCATCAAACGGACGAACGCCGGGCCGGCCTGTTCGGTTTTGAGCGTGGTGACAAATTCCAGCGTTGCGCTGTTGTCGTCATTGAGTGCGCGCGTGCGGATGTAGCTGTTGCGGAAACGACCGGGCCCGGTCATCAACAGGTCGGGTTCGCGACGCACGCCAATCATTTTATCGGGCGGGGTTGCAATCCAATCGATCCAGCTGTGACCCAATTCCTCGCGCCCGGGATGCGTTGTCTCGATCGCAATGACATTCATTCCCGGCTGCAGCCTGTCACGCGGCAATGCCACCGGATGGCGCCGGTACGGGCCGGAGACAGGTCCATAGACGATCGTGCCGTTGAGCCAGATGGTTGCCGTGTAATTCAGCGCCTCGATGTCGAGCCACAATCGTTGGTCGGCTGATACCGCATCGAGATTGAACGTGCGCCGGTACCACCAGGGCGAGGCAAACGGGTTGCGTGACGATGCCACCCATGGGTTGGCCTTGCGCTGCTCCGGCGTGACGGGCGCAAAGTCGAGCTTATCGCCGCGGATCCGCTGATTGGGATAAGCGCCGGGCCAGGAGAAGAGGCCGGTGCCGATGTAGGGATTGGGAAGGAGGCCGGCGGAGAGCAGGGCGGCGCCCACGGGGCGTGCGCGCTCAAGCTGAACGAGTGGCCGATGGCGGCTCGGGTTGAATGCCTGCGAGCTGACGTAGGCGCCCGTGGTCCCGGCATCGGCGGGAAAAACGGACCACGGCCCTGAAAAGGTGAGCGCGACGCGCCCGCCCGTCTGGCCTAATGATGGCGTCGCGACACATGCAAAAAGCATTAACAGCAGAACGGCAAAACACCGGCGCGTGGTGCCCGCGCATGCTCCAGTGAGGTCGTCAGCCAAGGCGGCGCTCCAGGGTTGCAGGGGACCGATCGTGATGGGCCGTTCGTAAAGATGGCCGCAGCGTCTCGCCTTCGGGTGGCGGGATTTAAGGCCTCGCCCCAGCACCGGCTGCGGTCAACCCGTGCAAAAGCGCACGCAATGCGCAGTCAATGCTGGCAACGCTTCGCGACGCGCCAACACGACCCGACGCGCGTCAGTATTTCCGACCAGCGAACGTCCCGGCCTTGTAACTTTCGGCACCAACGCTGGACTTGAGCCAGCACCGGCCCGTGCCGCGCCAACGCCCTTTGTTCGGCACCCACGTGAACGCGCGGCAACGTGCATCGCTGGCGCATGCGCCACGGCAGTGCTCAGCAGAGACCTTGCGCAGATTGTTGTAGTCCCCGCCGTAATAGTCGGCATTCCATTTGGTGGCCAATTGTGGGGACGGCTGGCTTCGTGCAACCGGTGCAACGGCAGCAATGCGATTGCCGCCGGAGACCTTGACCTTGGAAAAGCCGCGCGGATCGTACTTGCGTCGTCCGCCGGCGCGCTTGAGCCAGCACCAATTGTTGCGCGCATCGTAATTGAATTGCGCGCAGTGCGAAATCGCCGCACAACGGTTCTCGCAATCTTCAACCGAGACATTGCGCAGTTCTTCAATGTCCAGGCCGCGTCCAACAATATCGACGTTGGGCAGCATCTGGAACTGAACTGATGGGCTGCTCGGCGCAGGCGCGACCGGCCGTGCGTTGAGAAGATCGCGGCGGCGCTTATCGAGCTCGCGTTCACGCGCAAGCAGCCGCTCCCGCTCCCTTTCCCGCTCTCGCATCATCTGCTCACGCTCCTGGCGCAACAGTGCGAGTTGTTGCTGGCCTTGTTTTAAAATCTCGCGCTGCTTGCGGTCGTATTCCTCCTGGCGCTCACGCGCTATGATCAGGCGGGCCAACTCGCTTTGGGAAGGTTCGCATTTGAATGTCGATTGGGCATTGCGCAGCGTGGTCAGCGATGCCGTTTGCAAGCTGGTGACGCGTTGCATTTCAATCTCGCACAGGCGCTGCTCACGTGCGCGGCGTCCTTCTCGAACGTCGAAGCTCCAGTCGATATCGGCATCGGGGCGGACTTCAGGCGTCTGCTCGCGCCCCACCAGCCGGCGCGCGCGGATAGGCACCTGCGAGGCGAGATAGGAATTCAACTCCCGCCAGCTGACGCGGCCGTCTTTGCGGCCAAACTCGCTATCATCGGCGGCGCCATCGACCGCCTGCAGAAACGTCGCGGTGAACAGGCTGTGCTTGCGCTCCGCGTCCCAGTTGGCGACCTGGTCCTTCGCACTTGCTCTTAGATAGATGATCTCCGGCTCAATCTCAGGCAGCTTGAAATCATTGATGGCGCTGGAAATCTTCAGGACAGAGCCAGCTGGCGTCTGCCCTGAAAAACAGGCATCGATCATCGCCACGAGATCGCGTTCAGGGCCGATGCGCTTGCGCACGCGTTTCAGTGACTTATGCAGCAGATCGAGTGAATATCCCTGCCAAGCCTGATCAGGGTCCGTGTCCACCGGGATCAGGTATGGTTCCTTATATTCGATGTCCGGCGCACCATGCCCGGCATAGAAGACAAAGACGTCTGATTTTCCAGGAATGACCGAAGCGAGGAGCTTACCGCCCGGTCGACGCTCGGTTCCGAAAAGGCGCTCCATGTCTGACTTCTTGGCGTCGGTGACCATGAAGACATTGTTTTCACGAAAGCCAAGTCGATCGACGAGAAACTGACGGATCGCCTTGGCGTCATTGATCGCGTAGTCGACATTAACGTTCGCGCGCGTGTAATTGGTGTTGCCAATGACGACCGCAACCGCATCCCTGTGGCGGTCCTGCGCCGCCCATGCGGTTGTCACCATGACGAAAGCCGCCAGGCTCAGAGCAACCGAACTGGCCGCGAGGCAAAGCTGACGGGCGAGCACCAAGCCCGACGCCGCCCAGGCGTGCAACACAGCGCGCGGTGAAACCAATCCAACCATGACCAACTCCTGCAAAATCAACACAGTACAAATCCGACGCCGGAAATCATCGTAAGCTATGCTGGCCCGACTTCGCCGCGCATTAGGAAATGTCCACTGGGGCCACTCTGACTTTAATCAAAGCGGACACGGTGTCCACTGCTCGTTCTGCCCCAATTCCGGTCAAGCCACATTCGCACCAGCAACGGCCACCCAGCCGTGGCACCGCATCTCCATCATCGTTCAAACCTGGATCGCTCATGACGCGGCATCGCCCCAGGTCCCGCTGCGCTCAGCGCTCGACAACGATCCAGGCTGACGCCTCCACGATGCCAGGCGCGGCGCGCATGTCCCCAAGGAGCATCTGCACCTCGTCGCGGGACAACCACTTGTCGGCGCGCGCCCCCGATAGCCCCCATGCCCGTTGCCATCGCTTGCGCAGCGTTACGGGCAGAGAGGCATTGGCGAGAAAACATGAAAACAGATCCCGCGAGGGCTGCTCGAATGTCTGCTGCGGCCAACCGAAATCAACCGGAAACGTTTTTGGCTCGTTCGGTTGGATCTCTGCCAGTTTGGCGCCGCGCGGTAGGGGCGTAAAAATCAGACCCTTTTTCTCCGGGCTCAGATACCAGCAGTAGAGCGTTCCAGGTTCAAAGGCGGACACGTTGATGGCCATGGGCTCATTCACACGGAATATGCCCTTGGTTGTGATCTGCAGCCGACCGGTATCGCTGCGTTCCGCCGCAACGATCTCATCAAGCCAGGTTTCGGGGCGCGGACTGCAG
>CAZGNQ010000344.1:0-3791 GCA_964527285.1 uncultured Hyphomicrobiales bacterium
GGGCCCGATGCATTGGTCGCCCACATGGGCGGCCTTGAGGTGATCGGCGCAACGTGAGGCATCTGCAAAGCGGCCTGCCATATCGCGCGACGCGGCCTGTAGGCTGTCATCCGAACCCAACATCCCGATCGCCTGCGCTCCAAACGGCGTAAACGTGTCAACAAACTCAAGCATCCGAGGCCGGTCCATGCGCATCCTTGTCACCAACGACGACGGCATCAACGCGCCGGGCCTCGATGTTTTACAGAAGATCGCCGAAAGCCTGTCCGACGATATCTGGACCGTTGCCCCAGAGAGCGACCAGTCTGGCACCTCCCACTCGCTCACGCTGCACGAGCCGCTGCGCTGTCGTACGATTGATGAGCGCACATTCGCCGTGAAAGGGACGCCGACGGATTGCGTGATCATGGCGGTGCGCCACCTGATGGCCGATGCCTTGCCTGACCTGGTGCTCTCAGGCGTCAATCGCGGCCACAACGTCGCCGACGATGTCACCTATTCAGGCACCATCGCAGCCGCGATGGAAGGCGTTGTGCTCGGTGTCCCGTCCATCGCGCTCAGTCTCGCCATCGGCCCGAAGCGCCCTGTCGATATCCACTGGGAGACGCCGATGGTGCACGGCGCGGATGTCGTGCGCGAACTTCTGCGCGTGGGGTGGCCGAAAGACGTGATCATGAATGTCAACTTCCCGGCCGTTGCGCCGGAAGAGGTCGCGGGCCATGCGGTGGTGTCGCAAGGGAGCCGCGACCAGAGCGCGCTCAACATCATTGACCGGCTCGATGCGCGCGGCGTGCCCTACTACTGGTTCGGTTTTGAGCGCCAGACGTTTGAGCCGGCGGCCGACACCGACCTTGCAGCGCTGGCGCAGAACCGGATCGCTATCACGCCGTTGCACCTGAACCTGACACACTTTGAGTTTCTCCAGACGCTCAAAGGCACGCTGGGCACTGCTCCAGGCTCCTCCGGCGACGTGGGGTAGCCCAACCGTCCCGGCCATCATCGGGCGCATGCCGACGACTTCTGCACCCGGCAGGTTATCGGTCGGCGGACAATCTTCGTCCTTTCATCCATTGACTGGCGTAAATCGGTCACGCTTTTGACACGGCGTTTTGTCGTCCTGTGTCAAGCGGGGCTGCGTGCGCGCACATGTGTTCCTCACGACGCTGAGACCTGCTCAGGCGCTGGACGTCGGGGAGGGCAATTCGGGTCCGGAACACGAGCGTTTGGCTAACGCCATGTGCGCGCTGCAGTCAAAATTGAGGGCGAGATACAATCGGTTAGCGCAGTGACGGGCACCCATTAATCCCGCGTTTACCTTTGCGGGCTTAGTTAACAGACAGCTTGGGTGGCCTCGCGTCCGGTGTGTATCGGTGACAGGTGTCGAGATGTCTTGTGGACGATGGACTTTACCGGCGGCACGCATGGCCGCCGCGATTGCGCTGGCAGGAGTTGCCGGCGGGTGCAGCGCGGATGTGACGCGATTTGATTTCCCCGCCTACGGGCTAACGGACGAACCATCGTTTTCAACGACGGACACGTCTCCCGTTCCGGCTGAGCCGCTGGCACCGTCCTACGCCCCCAACGAGGAAACGCTGGATTATCGCTCGTCGCGCGAGGCACGCGGCTGGTCCGATGCTTTTTCTCCCGATGGCGCCGTCGCTGACGACCCTGAAGCTGATCGCGTGAGACGCAAGCCCGGCACCCGCAACGATGCACGCTCTGCAGGCGTGCGCGACGCCGGTCGTTATTCGGCCGATCGCGTCACGTCACAGCCGCTCGATATACAACCAACAGGTCGTGCAAGTCGGGGCCCGACAGAGCAGCGCACACGTGCCGTTCGGGTTGAGCCCATTTCGCGCAACGGCTGGATCGACCGCAGCCGCGCCACCCGTACCGCGGCGCCAGTGCGCCAGCGTTCTGGCGCGCCGGCCGCACCCGTGGTGCCGTTCGAGACGGCGACGCAGGACGGATACAGCACCAGCCCGTACGAGCGGCGTGAGCCGCGCACCGTGGCCGCTGCGCCGCGCGTTGCCGCTGCGGGCGAAACGATCCGGGTGGAGCGCGGCGACACGCTGTATGGCATTGCGCGGCGCACAGGCGTGAGCGTCGCGGAAATCACGGCGGCTAATGGGCTGGCCGGGACGACCATCACGCCGGGTCAGCGGTTGACGATCCCCGGGCGGACGGCCCGCTCCGCGCCTGCAAATGTCGCACGCCGGGCGGCGCGCCGTGTTGCCCGCGCGCAACCTGTGGCTGAGACCGTCACGCCTGCAGCAATCGAGGATGACCGCACCCCGGGCGTGACGGGCGCGCGTTACGCAATCCGCAGCGGTGATTCGCTTTACAAGATTGCTCGTGCGCAGGGCGTTTCGCTTCGGCGCCTGCAAGCCGCCAATCCCGGACTTGATCCGCGTCGCCTGAAAATCGGCCAGGAGATTATCATCCCCGGCGCGGCAGGCGCGCCCGCAAGCACCCGCGGTGACCGGCGCATCGCGTCGAACGGGCCGGCGCTGGAAGGACGCGCGCTTGCCCCGAGGCCGCGTCTTGCACCCGAGCCGGTGGCCCCGCGTGAGCCCGCCCGCCAGACGGCCGCCCTACCGCCACGCGAGAGCGCCACGATGACCGATGCCGGGCCAGCTCCAGAGGTCGGTGACCAGGCGTTGTTCCGCTGGCCCATCAAGGGACGGATCATCGCCGGCTTTGGGCGTCGCGCCAACGGCAAGTTCAACGACGGTATCGATATCGCAGCGCCGAAGGGCGCACCGGTGCGGGCCTCGCGTGCTGGCACTGTCGCTTACGCCGGCCAGGAGTTGGAAGGCTACGGCAAGCTCATTCTGGTGCGTCACGACGATGACTGGGTATCGGCCTATGCGCACAACTCTGAAATGTTGGTTGGGCGCGGTGACACCGTGGCGCGCGGTCAGGTGATCGCCAAGGCCGGCAATTCGGGCGGAGCCGCGCAGCCGATGGTGCACTTTGAGTTGCGCAAGGGCTCCAAGCCGGTTGACCCGATGAAGCACCTGGATCGGTGAGGCCGTTGCTTTCCATGCGCTGACTTGCGCTGGGGTGAAGCGCACAAGAACATCACTGGATGCTCAAGGGCCGCCGATGTGTCGGCGGCCCTTTTTTCGTGTGTGCAGGCCTCGTTCGCAGTGTCAGGGCGCTTTGTTGGTTTCAGGCGCCGGAGACGGTGACCATCAAGTCGCCCAAAGCACTGCGCGTGGCGTCCGGCAATGGCGCTGCCTTTCGGGTGGTGCTGTCGACCAGAACAATCACGCTGTCCGCTGTCGCCGCGCACGTCTCGCCCACGAACACGGCCGAGCGCAGCGTGATCGACGTGCGGCCAATCCGTGCGACGCCAGTGGCGACTTCAACCTCCCCCGGCCAGTTCAGTTCGGCCAGAAAATCAATGCTGAGCCGCGCGATGACAAAGTGGTGGCCGGCCGGTGCCAACGGCTTGTGCGGGTTGAACAGGAAGGCCACGCGTCCGCTTTCAAACAGCGTCGCGAAGACTGCGTTGTTCACATGGCCGAGCATGTCTGTATCGCCAAAGCGCAAACGTTCGCTGACGGCGAATGGAAAGTCGGCTCGCTCCATTGAGGGCATGCGCGCGCTGCTGACTTGAGGTGGCACGATGATCTCCCGGCCGGCGAAGGGACCGGTATTCGCCGGTGCTCGTCACCAATTGTGATCAGATGTCTAGACGTGCGCAACTTTCTCCATTGCATCACGGAGTTGTCACACAACCTTTGCGATCGCCAGATAGACGAGCGGTGGATAGGGAGCTCGCT
>CAZGNQ010000345.1:0-3780 GCA_964527285.1 uncultured Hyphomicrobiales bacterium
CGATCTCCAACACCGCCGAATTCGGCGAGTACGTCAGCGGTCCGCGGATCGTGACGGAGGAGACCAAGGCAGAGATGCGCCGGGTGCTGCGTGACATCCAGACCGGCGCCTTCACCAGCGAATGGATCCGCGAATGCAAGGCGGGCCAGCCCAAGTTCAAGGCCACCCGCCGGCTCAACGATGCCCACCCGATTGAGGAAGTCGGCGAGCGGCTGCGCGGCATGATGCCGTGGATCAAGGCCGGTGCGCTGGTCGATAAGGCCAAGAACTGATCTGAGCGAACGGATTGGCGTTGCGCATGCGCACCAGTGTTGTTCGTGCGCAACGGCCTGTCCCGACCAGCGGGCGTCCTGCCTGCTGGCGCTGGCATGCGCATGGTTAACGGCCTTCGTTAGCACTCGACACTGAAGTGCTCATCGGAGGCTGTCATGGTATTGCGTTTTGCCCCCACACTCATCGGCGCTGCGTTGACCGCTGCGCTCATGTCCCCGCCGGTTGCTGCCGGGTCGTCCCCGGCGCACGATACCGCTTGCGTGGTCCGCGTGGCCCATTGGGACCATCTGAACGTGCGCTCTGGGCCATCGCCCCGGGCGCGCCGCGTTGGCGCGTTGGCGCCCGAAGCATGTGGCATTGAGGTCTTGGGCCCGTGCCGGGGCCACTGGTGCGTGGTCGCGCGGGGACGCACGCAAGGGTGGGTCAACACGGCCTACCTGGCTGAGGAGACCCTGGCACCGGCAGCCCGCACGAGCGATGCAGCCGTTGTGCGCGTGTTGCCGGAAGGTGTGGGCCCATCCGCACCGCTCAACCCACTGCCCGACAATGCGATCTCCGATTTCACGAGTGACGATTTCGGCACCGTCACCGGCACATCAGAGCCGCCCATCGTGTGTGTGAATACGCCCTCTGGCGGTCCTTTGAACGTGCGTTACGGGCCCGGCATTCACCACCCGATCACGGATCAGTTGCGCCATAGGCAGTGCTACATCGATCTCACCAATGATTGCGATGGTGCCTGGTGCGTTGTGGCGAGCGAGGATGTGGTGGGCTGGGTCCACACCGACTTTCTCCGCCAGGTGAATTGACCGGCGCAGGCGACCTGGCGATCCTGGCCGACGCGACAGACATCCCGCGGCCAGGACTGACAGAGCAGTTATTATGCGAGCGAGAGCGCCGCACGCCGACATGACGATACGCCAGGCGACCCCCGGCGAGGCCGCCGCACTTTCGGGCTTGTGCCTGCGCTCAAAGGCACATTGGGGCTACGATGCGGGCTTTCTGGCCGCTTGCCGCCTGGCCTTGATGGTGTGTCCGATGGCGCTGCAGGATGGCCGCGTGTGGGCGGCTGTGCGCGGCCCGGATGGGGCGGGAAACCGCGATCGCTTGCGCGACAGCGCGATGCGCCAAGCGCAGCGCGATGATCTTCTGGGCTGCGCGCAGACCGATGTCGTCCCCGATGCTGCGTCTGCTGAGTCAGGCCCGGCCTGGGTGGTGGATCTTTTCTTCGTTGCGCCGCACGCCATGGGGCAGGGCGTGGGCCGCGCGCTCTGGCAGCACGTTGAGCACGAAGCGCGCCTGCGTGGCGTCTGCTCGCTTGAGCTGCAGTCCGATCCCGGTGCCGTCGGTTTTTATGAAGCGATGGGCTGCAGGACGCTTCGCAGCGTGCCGTCAGGGCTCGCTCCCGGACGCATGCTTCCGGTTCTGGGCAAGCGGATTGAGGGCAATGGTCCTGAGCCTCGCAATCCCGGGTCGGGCGGCGTCGACGATCAGGGCTGAAATGGACTTAAAATATTGAGGAGGAGAGGGCGCCCCGCTCGCCCTCCCCGGTGCGCCAACCACGTGGTCGGCGACATTGTGGCGCGCACGGATGTGCGCGGCGTCTCAGGTGATCAACGGAAGTCAGAGATCGGAGACGGCGCTGGTGCATCGCTGCCGAAGTGGAACGTCAGCCGGCCGCGGACGACGCCAACATCCTGCTCGACGGAGACATGCCCGGTCGCGGGATCGAAATGATCCTCGGTCCCATAATTGTAGTAGAGCCCCTCAAGACCCAGGCTGAGGTTATCACTCACCTTCAGCTCAATGCCGGCACCGGCCACAACACCGAATTGCGTGTCGTCGATCTCGTCGAAGAAGCCGGGGGCAAGGATCGTATACTCCGTGTCGCTCACGCTGACGCCCAGCGTCGCGTAATAGAGCACATTGTCATCCACAATGCCCCAGCGGATGCGGATGGAGCCTTGCACATCCTCGTCCTCGCCGAAGGTCAGATCACCTTCAAGGCCGAGGAGAAAATCGCTTTCATACTGGTTGTTGCAACCGATGTGCAGGCCGCCGACAAACCCCTCGTTGTCGATGTCCGCCACCAGCACGTCATTGAACTGGGTGATCACCTCGGTATCATCAAAACCGCCGCCGGCATTCACGCCGATGTAGCAGCCGTTGAAACGCTTCGGTGCGAATATGGGCTCATCCTTCAGGCTGCCGCCGACGAACCGGTCGCGGCGCGGACCAAAACCCAGGTAGCTCGGCTCAAAGCTGGGTTGGACGGATGTGCCCGCGAGATCGAAGGCGTCACTGGCGCTGGCGCCAGCCGACGTGCCGACGATGGCGGCGGATGCAACGATGGTTGCCGCCGCGAACCGCGACAGCATACGCGTGGATGACAGGTACATGGAGACCCCCAAGCCAAATGTCGGGCGGTCGCTGATCCCTCTCGCGGACCCGCCCTGAACGGATTACGGACTTGTGGCCGGAAACGCTGGCCGACTGACGGCGAGGGCCCCTCAACGCGTGGGCGCGGCTCGCAACGCAGACGCAACTGAACTCAAATGGCCCCGAACGCGGGGCGTGGGGCGATTCGTAGGCTCTGATGCCGCGCTGGCACAGGGGTGTTGCATCGCCCAGCACGCCGCGGTGCATAACATTGGGGATGGCCGTCGCGCGCGCCCCAGCGCGCGGGCGCCGCGTGACCCCGGCACAGCCGCACCCAACAGGAGAAAACCTCGATGAAACTGCGGTTTACAACGCTCGACGTCTTCACGGACACGCCGCTCACCGGCAATCCGCTGGCGGTGGTCGAGGCTGCCGATAGCGATCTGTCCGCAGTGGAAGACACGCGCCTGCAGGCCGTGGCGCGCGAGTTCAACCTGTCGGAGACGGTGTTCGTGTTGCCAGCCAACAACACCGTGCACCGCGCACGGCTGCGCATCTTCACGCCCGCGCATGAGCTGCCGTTTGCCGGCCACCCGACCGTGGGCACGGCCTGCCTGCTGGCGCTGCACGACGCAGGCGACGCGGTGAGCGGGGAGGAAAACCGCCTGCTTGTGCTGGAGGAGGGGATCGGCCCGGTGCGCTGCGCGGTGAGGCTTGAGCCCGACGTCGCGCCCTATGCCGAGTTCGACCTCGCCCGCCTGCCCGCCCAGGTGGCCGACGGCCATGTGCTGGAGCGCGGCGCCATTGCGGCGTGCCTCGGGCTTTCGGCCGACGACATCGGCTTTGGCGACCACATGATCTCGCGCTTTGAGGCCGGTGTGCCCTACACGCTGGTGCCGGTGCGCTCGCTGGAGGCGCTGGAGCGCGCGCAGGCACACGCGGGCGGTGGCCCTGCGTGGCGGACGGCCTTCGGGCCGATGAACGCGGGCGACCCCTATCTCTACACGCCCAGCGATGACACTGGTGCGGCCTTCCGCGCGCGCATGTTCTCGCCGGATGGGGGCATCCCGGAGGACCCGGCGACGGGCTCTGCGGTGGCCCCGCTGGCGGGCGCGCTCATGGCCTATG
>CAZGNQ010000346.1:0-3770 GCA_964527285.1 uncultured Hyphomicrobiales bacterium
AACGATCGGCGAGCGGCTGCTCTTCGCCAGGGCCGGCACCCTTGCCTTGCCCGTTTGACGAGGCACCCGTCAGATCGGCCACGATCTTTTCTCTCAACGCTGGGGTGACCTGGGGCCGGTGGCCGAACCATTTTTCGAACCCCGGTACAGCCTGGTGGAGGAGCATGCCCAACCCGTCCACGCATTGCAGTCCGCGACGGCCCGCACTCTTGAGCAACTGCGTGCGCAGCGGCGCATAGACGATATCATAGACCGTCGCGTGGGCCGGCATCACTTCAACCGGCAAGACCAGAGGATCGCAGCCCTGCATGCCAAGCGACGTCGTGTTCACCAGGAGCGCTGCGTCGCGCATCTGGGTTTCCACCTCGTCCCACCCTGCCGCAACAACACTGGAGCGAAAATGGGAGCACAGGCTGTCTGCCCGCGCCCGCGTCCGGTTGACGACGACCACCTTCGACACGCCTGCATTGAGCAGCGCATAGACGATGGCGCGCGCCGCACCGCCGGCACCAATAACAACTGCAGGACCATCCACCTGTGACCAGGCCGGCGCCGTTTCGTTCAGGTGCGTAATGAAGCCGTAACTGTCGGTGTTGGTGCCAAGGAGCCGTCCATCCTCCAACCACAAGGTGTTGACCGCACCAACCGCATGCCCCTCCGGCTCACAATGGTCGACAGCTGAATAGGCCGCCTGCTTCAAAGGGACCGTAATATTGCCGCCGACGAACCCCTGGCGCTCCAGCGTCCGTGCAAACTCTGGAAAAGCATGGAGCTCCACGGCACAGCGTTGATAATCTCCCTTGATGCCGAGTTCGGCCAGCCAATGCCGGTGGATCAACGGGGAGCGGGAGTGCGCAATCGGCCATCCGGCAACGAAGGCCACGGGTCCGCCGTCGCTCGTTGGCGCCTGCGCCGTCTCAGTATGGATGTCGCGCAATCCGTTCATTACCGGGTCCGTCATGGGCGGCCAATGCCGTGCTCGTTGCGCAGGTATGTCAGCAGATCGATGAGCGGAAGCCCGAGGATGGTGAAATAGTCTCCCTCGATGGCTTCGAAGAGATGAACACCAGGGCCTTCCAGTTGATAGGCGCCGACGCTTGCCAGCACATCGTCTCCGCACAGCGCGAGATATCGCCCGATCTCCTCCGGCGACAGTGAGCGCATGTGCAAATGGGCTAGGCGGGTGCGCCGCCAGAGGTTGACGCCGCCCTTGGCGACGCACACCGCGCTCGCCAACGTGTGGGCGCGTCCCTCAAGCGCAAGCAGGGTCTTGCGGGCCGCCGCCATGTCTGCAGGTTTTGAAAAAACCTCGCCATCACAGATCAGCACCTGGTCGGCCGCGACGACCACCTCATCACCACAGCGGGCGCTGACCGTCATGGCCTTCACCTCGGCCAGAAGACTGGCAACATCCTCGGCTGGCAGATGCCCGCGATCGGCCTCGGCGGCCTGGCGAATGCCTTCTTCGTCAAGATCGGCAGGATCGATCCGGAACGTCAAGCGCGCCGCATCGAGCAGCGCCGCCCGGACCTTGCTGCCCGACGCCAGCACGATGTCCACGCCCAACGGGTCGCCGGCCGCCGGTTTGTCGGTGTCCTTGGCCTCAGCCATCATGTGCGCCCCGTCGCGTTGAGAACCTCGCCCGTCACCGGAACCTCTCCGACACCAGACGACGCGGCATCTTCGCCGGCGCGGGCTGGCTCGCGCTGCGCTTTGAGCTGGAGGATCGCCGCGGCCGTCTCCTCGATAGAGCGCCGCGTGACGTCGATGATGGGCCACTGGTGGCGGCGGCACAGACCACGCGTGTAGGCGATCTCATCGGCAATGCGATCCTTGTCGACGTAGGTGTCCGTCGCGCGGCTGTCATAGCTGAGCACGCGGTTGCGGCGGACCTGCGCGATGCGGTCGACGCTAGCGATGAGGGCGATGACAAAAGCGGTGGTCGGTTGGGTCAGGCGTTCGGGGATCGCAATCTCGGGCACCAGCGGCAGGTTGGTCGTGCGATACCCACGGTTGGCGAGATAAATGCTGGTCGGCGTCTTGGAGGTCCGAGAGATGCCCAAGACGATGATGTCGGCCTCATCCAGGTTCTCCGGAAGCTGTCCATCATCGTGCAGCATGGCGAAATTCAGCGCCTCAATGCGCCTGAAATAGGCCGCATCAAGCACATGCTGACCGCCGACGCGGGCGGCCGTCGGCTCACCCAGATAGCCACGAAACAGCTCCATCAGCGGGTTCAGAACCGCCTGAAAGGGGATGTTCAGCGCGCGGCACTCGGCCTCCAGCCGCTGGGAGAGATCGTCATTCACGATCGTAAAGAGCACGATGCCGGGGGCCGCACGGATCTCCTGGATGACGCGGTCCAGCGAACGTTTCGTGCGCACGAGTGGGTGCACGTGCTCAATCGGGCGCATCTGCCCATAATGCGATGACGCCGCCTTGGCGATGGTGGTGAGGGTTTCGCCCGTGGAATCCGACACGAGATGCAGATGATAAAAGCCGGGCGGACGCTCGCTCATCTGTTCAAAACACCCGCGCTTATCCACACGCCACAACGCCCGGCAACGATATCCGTGCTCTCTTGGCCCAGCGTCCCCAGCTTGATCCACAAGCACCGCTGCCCCCAAGGCAACCTCGGCCGTCATCAACGGTCACGCCAACCTGCGTGCTTGGTGCCGAAGCTGTCATGGGATTGTCAACAACTTCACGCGGGCGGCCCGTGGCTTGCCGGTCTGCAAGCGGCAACGCGACACCCCAACGAAGTGGCGATTGCCTGCGGACTTCCGATGGTGCGACGAAGGCCGGCCAACGCGTATGGTGGTGTGCCAGCCCGGCGGATGGCGCCCAACGTCACTCGGCAACGGGCATGGCGCTTGCTTGTAGGGTTGCCCCGTTGAGAATCTGTGGGCGCTCTCGACCAGCAGACTTCTCCAAGAGCTGCACGCCCTAAGAAGAAAAACAATAAATCTATAAAATCTTATCTTTCCTTTTCTTCAGACATGCAGGTGGAAGTATGGGTCCTTTGGCGAGACTGTTCGTGAGCGCACCCGAGCCGGGCACACCCCCGCCGGCCTGGTTCATGCGTCAGGCAGGTCGCTACCTGGAGGAGTACCGCGCCATCCGTGCTGAGGCGGGTGGGTTCCTGGACCTGTGTTATGATCCGGAACGCGCTGCCGAGGTGACGCTCCAGCCCATCCGCCGGTTCGGCTTCAATGCTGCGATCCTGTTCTCGGATATTCTTGTCGTGCCGCATGCGCTGGGCCGCGATCTGAGGTTCGCCGAGGGTGAGGGCCCGCGGCTGGAACCTCTGACATCAATGCAGGAGGTCGAGGCGATGGAGCGGGCGGATGCGTCCGCCAGCTTTGCGCCCATCTACGAAACGGTGTCGCGCGTGCGCAGCGCACTTGATCCGCAGACCGACCTGATCGGCTTTTGCGGCGCGCCGTGGACGGTTGCGACCTACATCATCGCTGGAAGAGGCACGCCCGATCAGGCGCCGGCCAGGTTGCTGGCGTATCGCGAGCGCGAGATCTTCAACGCGCTGATCGACGTGCTGACGGAGCGCTCAATCTCCTACCTGCAGGGGCAGATCGCGGCTGGCGCCAATGTCGTCCAGATCTTCGACAGCTGGTCCGGCGTGCTGCCGGATGAGGAGTTCGACACCTGGGTCATTGAGCCGACCAAGCGCATGGTGGCAGCCCTCAAGGAGCGCGCACCTGGCACGCCGATCATCGGGTTTCCGCGCGGCGCTGGCGCTTACCTGAAGCGCT
>CAZGNQ010000347.1:0-3756 GCA_964527285.1 uncultured Hyphomicrobiales bacterium
CCCTCGGCAAGCACTGGGCGAGCCCTCGCCAAACACTGGGTGAGCCCTCGCCAAGCACTGGGTGAGCCCTCGCCAAGCTGGGGCAATCCGCCGGCGGCATGATCGCAGGCGTGCTGCAACGGTGGGGAGGCCAATGTCCAATCAGACACAACAAGATGCGGCGACCGGTGCAGGGCGGATCAAGCCGGGCGCCATGCTGGTCACAGGTGCGGGCAAACGCGTCGGCGCCGGTATTGCGCACCATTTTGGCCACGCCGGCTGGGCGATGGGCCTGCACCACAACGCATCGGCAGGAGACGCGCAGAAGATTGCTGGCGAAATCACCGCAGCCGGCGGTCGGGCCGCAACGGTGCGCGGCGACCTGTCGGACGCTGCCGCGACGGCCGCCATTCTCCCGCAAGCCGCCGAGGCACTCGGCCCCATCACCTGCCTCGTCAACAATGCGTCGCTCTTCGAAGACGATGCCGTGAGCCCCTTCAATGCCGATCTGTGGGAGCGCCACATGGCGATCAACCTGCGGGCGCCGGCCATGCTCGCAGACGCCTTTGCCCGCCAACTGCCAGCCGGCACACCCGGGCTGATCGTCAACATCATCGACCAGCGGGTCTGGAAGCCGACGCCCGCTTTCTTTTCCTACGGCGTTTCAAAGGCTGGCCTGTGGGCGGCCACGCGCACGATGGCTCAAGCTCTGGCGCCCCGGCGCATTCGTGTGAACGGCATTGGTCCAGGTCCGGTCCTGCGCAGCATCCATCAGACGCAAGCGCAGTTCGACGCGCAGTGCGCAGCCACCCTGCTTGGCGTCGGCACCAACCCGCAACAGATCGCCGAGGCAATCGCCTTCATGCTGCAGGCACCGGCGATGACCGGACAGATGATCGCGCTTGACGGTGGTCAGCATCTGGCCTGGCAGACGCCTGACGTCGTCGGCGTGGATGCGTGAACGAAGGCCATCACGGCTCGGGACACGCAGCGCCCCATGTGCCGCTGAGCGGTCAGGAATCGCGTGATTTCAAAGCGCGTGGCGCAAACGGTGCGGAACGAGTGCGCTCACTGACCAACAGGCTGGACCGGTGCAGCGCTTGGTCTTGGAAACCGATTCGCGCTTGCCCTCTCGGGAGCGGCATGCATCGGTTGATGGAATGGCCGTTGGCCGGCCACACATGCAGCCACCCTCCATTCCTGATCAGCACCCCACACGAACACGGATCTGACCCACATTCCCGACACACCGGCCCGGCGACCATCCACGCGTTCGCCGGCTTCCGCGTGACGTCAGGACGGTTTACGGCCGGGCAAAGGCGAAAGCCCCATGAACGACATCCCCACCTTCCCGTCGATGTACCATCGCGCGGCGTTTGCCGACGCGGTGCGCGGCACGCGGCGCGTCTTCGTGCGCGATCTGATGCTGTCGGCGCGCATCGGCGTCTACGCCTCTGAGCATACAGCTCCGCAACCCATCGTCGTGAACATCGACATGCTTGTGCCGGACGATAAGCCCAAGGCGAGCGACGATCTGGCTGACGTCGTGTGCTACCATGAGGTGGTCAAGCGCATCCGGGCACTGTGCGCGCGCGAAGAGCATGTGAACCTGCTGGAGACGTTGGCCGACGAGATGGCAGCGGCCTGCCTGCGGGACGCGCGCGTGATCGCGGTGCGCCTTCGCATCGAGAAACCGCAGGCGATCGCCGAGGCGGCGGGTGTCGGCATCGAGATTGAGCGGCTCCAACCCGTTGAGCCTGCAGACGAATAACAAACCCGTGCAGGTGCGGCCGGCGACGCGTTAACCAGTTTGGCGACCCTGCCGCATTCCAATCCCCATATTCTCCCCATCGATGCCGCACGCACTTGCCGCGGGCGGCTGGTGACGATCCCCCGCGCGTTGCGCGTACGTGGGGGTGCGCCCGGCCAGTCCAGGCAGATGCAATCGCACATCGGCGCCAGGACCGATCACCTGCGGCCATGGTTGCAGCGGCAGAACCTGAGACTTGGAAGCGAAGCCGGCGCCTGAAGCTGTCGCCCGGCGGACCTCCAAGGGGGAGCAATGGACGATGCATGCGCGCAGTAACGCAAAGCTGAAAGGCATTTCCAACCCGCCTTCGGCGCTGACCTTTGTGGCGCTAACCCTGGCGCTGGGGCTGGTGGCGGCGACGGCCTCAGTCGCCACCACGACCCCGGCGCGCGCCGCCTCCGACAGCGTGTGCTATAAGATGCTTGTGTTGCGCGTCATCGATGGCGACACGGTCTACGGTTACATCGACACGTCGGACCCGATCATCGCACTGCGAGCGAGCCTGAGACTGGCCGACGTCAACGCACCAGAAAAGGGCGGGCGCGCCAAATGCTCAGCAGAGCGCGCGCTGGGTCAGCAAGCCAAGTCCTATGCAGAGCGCATTCTCGGACCGGCCCTGGAGAAGCGGTCGCGCCAGTTGGTCCGCGTCTGCGGACTGAAGCGGGGCAAATACGCGCTTCGGCGCGTTGGGCGGCTTGAGGTGAACATCTCGGGCAACTGGCGCGATCTGGGCGATCTGATGCTGCGCCGCGGTCTTGTGCGCCGCTCGAAAAATGGCCGGCGCACGACCAACTGGTGCTCCGGCCCAGATGCGATTGCCGAGTTGAGAGGCAGCTTGAGCTGACCGCCGGGCGGCTCGAGTGACGTCGACGCGTAACGAGGACGTCGGGCGAGGACGCTGGTCTCGGACGTCGGGCTCGGACGTCGGGCGAGCCTACCAACCCAGGCCCAGATCACGCCGCCCTTCCCGCGGTGCCGCGTCGGCTTGCGGCGCCTCAACATCCGGCACGCCACGCTGCCCATCATCGGCGGTCTGAGGTGGCGTATCCGCTGCCAACGGGTCATCGGCCAGCGCCGCACCACCGCGCGGACCACGATCACTCAGGTCACGCGCGGCCCCGTCAGCCGTGCCCGGATCACGGCGCAATCCCGCTGCGTCCCCGCTGTCAACCACAGCAGATGGGGGGGCGCTGAGACCGCCGTTGCCTGCATCGCGCAGCTCGCGTGTCTCGCCAGCCGGAGCAATACGTTCGCTGCGCGCGGCATCGGCCCCCGGTTCCGCAACGCCGGAGCGATCATCGGCCACTTCAGCATTGCCGCCGCCTCCAGTGGCTTCCGGGTCAAGGCGGAGCGGGTCGAGGCGGGGCGAACCGAGAAGGGGCGCGTCACCGCGCGACGTCTCAGGGCGTGCTGCGATCGGGGCACGAATGCGATCGCCCACGCGCACATCGCTGGGGATCGCATCGCGCGGCACCTCTGCACCCGGTATCGCACGGCGGACGAAGCCGCCCTCCGCATCATCGACCGCGGCCGCGGCATCCGTGCCGGCTTCATCCTCGCTCAGCTCCGGGGAGGACGGCGCGGTGGCGTCGGCCGCAGGCGCGTTCGCCTCCTGCGGATCGGCTCGTCCAACCGTGGGGGCGTTCTCGGCCGGGGCAATCTGGGTGGGGGTGGCCACCTCCGGTGCGTCATCAGTTTCGACGACCAGAATGCTGGCAATCACGAACCAGGCGACGGCCACGACAGCGGCGCCCCCGGCGAGCATGACCCAGCGCATGGATGAATTGGCCATGGCGTTGCTCCATGTGCTTTGCGCGCCCGCACCGCCTGGATCGGCGAGCGCCATGATCATTCTTCCAGTGGAACCGCCAGAGCCGTTCTCCGGGACGCCAACGGCTGCATCGTACGGGTGAGGAACCGGCGCGAACGCAGACACGGCCGGGGCACCAGCAGGTGCCGCCGTGCCG
>CAZGNQ010000348.1:0-3749 GCA_964527285.1 uncultured Hyphomicrobiales bacterium
CAAGTTCCGCGGCACGATCAAGGACAACCACGCCCGCTTTGATGGCGGCCTGGACATCCGCGAGCCTGTCTACCAGGACACAGATCCGTTTGATCACTACTACATCAATCCGGCCCTTCCGCATCACGGCGAATTTGTGGGCACGCGCGTGCAATCCGGCGATAACCTGCAAAACGGCACACGTGGTGGTAACGAACTGGCGTGGGGCAACGACCACGACCCGTCCACCAATCCGAGCAACGTCTACAACGACGACTTTGACGGTGACGGCAAGCCCAACGAGCAGACCAAAGACGGCATCCACGTCATCGATCCGAACACCGGCAACTCCGTGCGCTCGCACTTCTCCGGTGAGCTCGATTTCGACATCGAGTCGACCGTTTACCTGGCAAACTTGTACTATGATTTCGATCAGCGCTTCGGCATCCGCCCGTACATCGGCGCCGGCCTCGGTTTCGCCAACCACGAACTGTCGGGCTTCCGCCTGAACAACGTGGCGCTTGATGACATGGCAGACCAGGACGAGACGGACTTCGCCTGGGCCCTCATGGCTGGTGCGACATATCAGGTCCGCAAGGGTGTGATGATCGACGTCGGTTATCGCTTCACGGATCTGGGCGAGGTCGAGGTTGACAACATCAAGGTGCCAGCACGCGCGCAAGGCGCATGCGGTTGCGCCAGCCCGGATTACACGATTGAAAACAAGGCCGAGGTCAAGGAACTCCAGACGCACGAGATCCGCGTCGGTGCACGCTTCGACATCTGGTGAGCCTTGCACACGTGACACACCGGTTCGCCTGATTGGGTGTCGCGTGGCGCGCCGGTGCACTGGTAATGCGTTGAAGGGGAGGGCTGTTGCTCTCCCCTTTTTCTGTGGGCGTGCTTGGCGGCTCCCCGGTCACTCGGCTACACGGTTGGCGCCATGCGCGTGCCACTGCCAACCGGATGCAACTCTTGCCAACCAAGCCAATCGATCGCCCCCACAATCCGAAGTTCTCATCCGGGCCCTGCGCCAAACACCCGGGCTGGGATGCCGCGGCGCTGTCCACGGTACATCTCGGACGCTCCCATAGGGCACGCGCGCCCAAGGCACGTATCGCCGAAGCCATCACCCGCACGCACGCGTTGCTTGGTCTGCCGCGGGACCACCGGGTGGCCATCGTGCCAGCGTCAGACACCGGCGCGTTTGAGATGGCCATGTGGACGCTGCTCGGCGCCCGCGGTGTGGACGCGCTTGCGTGGGAGAACTTCGGCAAGATCTGGGTCGGGGACATCCTGAATGAGCTCAAACTCACAGATGTGCGGCAGATGGAGGCCGACTACGGTGCGTTGCCAGACCTGGCGGCCGTGGACCCCCACCGCGACGTCGTCTTCACCTGGAATGGCACGACGTCTGGGGTCCGCGTTCCCGACGGGGACTGGATTGCGGCAGAGCGCACCGGCCTTACCTTGTGTGATGCCACGTCCGCCGCATTCGCCCAGGCCATCGACTGGCCAAAGATCGATGTGGCCACCTTCTCCTGGCAAAAGGCACTCGGCGGCGAAGCGCAGCACGGCATGCTGGTGCTCTCGCCGCGTGCGGTTGAGCGCCTGGAAAGCCACACGCCGCCCTGGCCTCTCCCGAAACTCTTTCGCCTGACAAAGAACGCCCGCCTGATGGATGACGTCTTTGAGGGCAGCACCATCAACACCCCCTCGCTGCTGTGCGTGGAGGATTACCACAGCGCGCTTGATTGGGCTGAGAGCATCGGCGGGCTGTCCACGCTGATGGCCCGGGCCGATGCCGGCCTTGATCTGATCGCCCGCTGGCAGGAGGAGCGTGCATGGATCGGCTTTCTCGCGCGCGATCCTGTCACACGCTCCAACACATCCGTCTGCCTGGAGTTCACCGATCCAGCCATCGGTGCCCTCCCGCTGGACGCGCGGATACGGTTCACGGGCGATGTCTGTGCCCTGCTGGAGGCCGAGGGCGTGGCATTCGACATCAAGCACCACCGGGCGGCACCGCCCGGGCTGCGCATCTGGACCGGGGCGACGGTTGCGCCCGACGACGTGGGCCGGCTACTCCCCTGGATTGATTGGGCCTATGAAACGGTTCGTGCCAAGGTCTGAAGGTGCCGTCATGAGGCCCTTGCAAGGCGCGGCGGTGGGGATGACCGGCGATGCCAATCGGCCCCGTTGGTGCAGGCCGCGCGCCGCCTGGCGGGCATCATCCGTCCAGTTCTCCCGGGCGTCACGGCACCGCTATGGCGCGTTCAGTGGGCGAATCTGTCATCGCAACCGCCGCGCAATGGTGGCAACGTGGCAACCGTTCGCATCCATTGCGTGAAGACCGACCCAGCTGCCAGCCTTGAGCTGAGGCATCGCTGGGTCGCCCCGCGAAAGGCGAAGAATGACAACGACATCGGGTGCACCGTCAGCGCGCAGGGGCCGGGCTGTCAGCCCGCAAACGCCGGCGGAATGGGCTGTCATCGCGGAAGACACTGCGGCGCGTGGCCAGTATGCGCAGGCGATCCCGCTTTTCGAAAAGGCCATCTCGTTCGACAAGCGCGACGTCGACCTGCGCCTGAAGTTTGCGTTCAGCCTCTACAAGGCCGGCCAGTTCGCAGAGGCTGCGCGCCGGTTCTGCGAGGTCCTGAAACTCGACCGCAAGCAGAAGGTCGCGGCGCACTATTTGAGCCGGATTTTTGCGAAAGGCCGTCTCAACCATCCAGGCTACCTGGAAGCGGCGGGCCTGAAGGCGGCCTTGAGTTTTTTCGACATCGACCAGCACAGCATTGTGCAGACCGCGATCGCACACGCTGCGTCTTCGGGACCGTTGCACGATGCGCTGGAGCGCACGCGCGGCGGTGAAGACGTCGACGCGGTGGCGCGCGACCTGATCGTGCGAAAGACCAGCCCTGCGCTCGCAAACGATCTGTTTTTGAGAGCGCTTCGCCACGGTGTGAACACCGATGCCGAGGTCGAGCGGCTGTTGGCAGGCGTGCGTCGGGCGGTGCTGTGTGACGTGGTCAGTGACCGTGTCACGGACAAGACCTGTGCCGCCGTGCTGGACGCGCTGGTGCACCAGGTGCACGCGAACGGCTTTGTCTGGCCGGTCAGCGATGGTGAACGCGCGCGCCTCGTTGACCTGCACAAACGGATCAACGGCCTCACGCGGGCTGTGCGCGCCGATGATCAGGCGGATCTTGTGCGGGCGGCGCTTTATGGCAACGTGACGTCATTCTGGACCAGCGACGGCAGGGCCCCGTGCGATGCATCCGCGCCGCCGCTCACCCAACGCGCACTCATTGACACCACCGCGCGCTGGCGGCCGATGCAGCCGCAGTGGTTGCGGGAGTTTGCACTTACGTTGTGCGGGTACCGCCTGCGCGAAATGGAGCACGAAAACGCCATGGGCTGGTTTGCGGCCCACGGCGATGGCGGCAATCCCACGGGGCAGGCCGGCGCGGCATCGCCTGCGGTTGTGCGCGCGGGCACGGCGCGGCCGGAAGCCGAGCGTCGCGCCGCCGGTAAGCGCACAGGCAAGCCGGCCGCGGAGACCGCAACGGCCACGGACGGCCATTGGCTCAGCTATCAGCGCCCGGCGGACGAAACTGGCCTGCAGGAAATCGCGCGCGCCATCGCACCGGCAAAGATCACGATCGGGCGCGCCGGCGTGCGAGTGTTGATCCTGGGTGCCGGCAATGGGCAACGCGTCATGCGCGCCGCGGCACGGTATGGAACAACAGCGCGCATCGATGTCGTTG
>CAZGNQ010000349.1:0-3745 GCA_964527285.1 uncultured Hyphomicrobiales bacterium
GCGATGGCCGCCGCTCTGGCGACCGCCTCCTACACCACGTCCAGGGACGTCACCCTATGCGGTGTAGTGTGATCGCTAAGTTCGGGGATCTTTCGGTTGGATCTTGCTGTAATCTTAGGAGTATTAATCTATCTGAATCCAAGCTTCGGCGGTTAGCATGGCGTTTGCCGTGCCGTAACTGACGGTGGCTCCAGCGGGTCAGTCGTACCGCGACATGACGCTGGACGCCGAGGAAACGCGCGTCGTTGATCTGCGCGCTTGCGCCGATCGAGATGCCTCCAAAGAGGTACCTTGACAATCCGCTTTTCACAGTTGACGGGATCATGCGCCCTCTTCCGATTGGCACTCGTCATCCTCCAGGTATGAACGAGGTAGGATAACCGGCGAATGCTCGATCTCCGTTCCATCTCTGCAAGTGCGACTGACATCGAAGTGTTCAGGTTGCCAGCCTGAAAAGCGCCCGGATTTCAGAAGATTACGAACTCTGCACCAAATAAGCACAGTCAACAGGTTTAGAGAATTTGGGCCTCAGAGAACGGTGTTCGGCCCGTTTTCGCTGATTGAGGTGAATAGCCCGACCACTATAACCCTCGAAAACAACGGAAAAATCCGGCCAAAGCCGGATCGGGAGAACGCTTTCGCGGGGGCAAGTGGCGGAGGGGATGGGACCGGGATCGGACGCTCTCCACTTGTCGGAAACTCCGTGTCGCCAAAGCGCTACGTGACGCGTTTCTCAGGTTGCTGAAAGCAAGGGTGTTGCGAGTGGCACGCCCGCTGCAGCTGATTGGAGAGATTGCGAAATAAACCTCCGCCTCCCTTAGGCAACGTGGACGGAATAATAGAATTCTTCTGATTTTGCCAGATGGATTATCGCTTCGGAGGACAGGTGATGCTCACATAGATGAGCGAAACGGGTAGCCAGATCATGATGGCTGCTTTCAGGCCACTCGGTTGAGGCGCAGCGACAAGGGGCGCGACGATCCCAGTCGGATCGAACAGGCAGTCGGAAAGCCCAAGTGCTTCAAGCGCATTGCCTTTCGCTGCAAGTAAACCGCCAAGAAGTACCGCGCATTTGCAGCATTCTCCCTTCTCTTTATCCTCGCTCAATTGACCCATACTACACGGGCGAAAGCTTGGTCTCCAAGACCAAGGTGACCCCCAGAGAAAAAATGCGAGATACACTACATAAAGAAGTCAAACCCGTTGGCAGTGGCGGCATCCTCAAAAACATAGTCCAACGAGCGGCCATTCGCGGGGTTTAGCACATTGGCGCGGACATCGTCACCAATTGCCGACACGACGCCGCCCTGCGCTTCCACCTGCGCCAAGAAGGCTTCGAACTCGTCGACCGTCGAGAACGCGGCTTGGTTGTTGTTCCGCGTCGTGATGCCAGAGCCTGCAAAATATTGGCCATCGAAGCGGAAGGTGGCCGTATCCACGCCGAACTCAAAGTCTGTGATGGTGTCCAGTGGGGTCGCACCACCGTTGTTGTTGTGGTCGCGGTCATCGAAGCGGAACGTGTCGGCCCCAGCTCCGCCGGTCAGCACATCGTCGCCCTCACCCCCCGTTAGCGCATCCGCGCCACTACCACCGTTGATGACCTCATCCTCGGCCCCACCCCGCACGGTATCATCGCAAGCGCCGCCATCCATATTGTCGTCGTCGCGGCCGCCTTTCAGTGTGTCGTCGCCATCGCCGCCCAGCACGGTGTCCTCGCCCCGGTTTCCGACGAGGCTGTCATCACCGCTGGCACCGATCAGACTGTCGTTCCCCGACCCGCCTTCCAAGCTGTCATTGTCCAAGCCACCATTCAGGGTGTCGTTTCCACGGCCGCCAAGGATGCTGTCGTTGCCGCGTTCGGTGCTGATGGTGAGGGCAGCCCTTGAGGCGCTGGCGTCGACAAAGTCATCGTCGTTGCGGTCATTCTTAAAGTTGCCAAACGTCACAACCTCAAAACCGTCGAACGCGGTAACCGCGGCCGCACCGCCCCGGTAACCGATCGTGCCGCTATCATCACCGTTAAAGATGACGTCAAAGCCTGTCCCGCGACCGTTTGTGAACTTGATGGACAGCGTATCGATACCCTCGCCGCCAGACACAGTGCCTGCAATCAGGCCGGTGCCGCCCGACCCGATATTGCCGCCAACACCCACCGTGTCGTCGCCGCGGCCGGCATCAATAGCCAGCACGTCGCCGGCAAAGGTCAGCCAGTCAAAGACATCGTTGCCGCCACCCATGGCAATGGACGCCAGATCCCGGTGCGCGTAGCGGGAGCCGAAGGTGTCGTTGCCGGTTCCGCTCAGTATGGTCTCGATGTTCTGGAACGTGGCGCGATCGGTTTGACCGTTGGATGACACCGCCATGTCGCGCGAGTTAAAGAGGTTCGTCCCGTCAAAGAAGAGGTTGTCGGTCACCGCCAATGCATCGAGGGTGTCCGGATCGCTGCCGCCGTCGATACTGTCGGTGCCAAAGCCGTTGGTGAGCACGATACGGTCCGCGCCAGCGCCGCCGCTTACGCTGTCACTTCCGGCGCCGCCGGACAGAACGTCGTCGCCGGCCTCGCCGAGCAGCGTGTCTGCCCCGTCGCCGCCTTGAGCCGTGTCATTGCCACCGCCAAGGCCGACCAGGTCGTCGCCGGCCAGCGCGTCCACCGTGTCATCTGCCGGCGCCTCGCCTTGGCGCAGGATGTTGGCGCCGTTGTTGCCCTGCCGCTCCACCACCAGCGAGCCGCCGAACAGAAGATCGTCGTCGTTTCCGGTCGGGCCTGTATCGGGTACGTCGGTCACGTTCAGCGTCACCGTCTCGCCAACCGAGACGTTGCCCGCGGCGTCCGTCGCCGTGACGGTCAGCGCAAAGCTGTTTGCGCCCAATTCGAAATCGTTCGCCGCTGCGGCCGCGCCGGCTGCGGTCAGGGTGATCACACCGGCCGTGTTGATCGCAAAGAAGCCGGAGCCGTTGCCCGCGGTGATGCCGAACCCGGTGATGCCAGTGTCGTCTGTCGCAACCACATTGCCCAGCACGGCGCCCGCCACCTGGTTCTCGGGATAGGCGAAACTCTGGCCCGTGCCGACCACCGGCGCGTCGGCGTCGACGTCGGTCACCGTGACCGTGACGGTTCCCGGCTCGCTCACGTTCGGCCCGCCGAACACCACGAAGCTCGCGCCCGAGCTCTCGCCGTTGGGGTCGTCACCGATGGACGCGACGATGAGGTCGTCGAAGCCGTCACCGTTGACGTCCCCGGCACCGCTCACCGAAAAGCCAGAGAAGTCGTACATCGACACGCCGTTGATGACGAAGCCGCCGGCGCCGGTCTCCACATCCGACAACTCCACCTTCGTCCCGTCGGTCTTGCCGAACACCACGAAGCTCGCGCCCGAGGCGGAGCCGTTGGGGTCGTCGCCGTCGGCCCCGACGATGAGGTCGTCGAAGCCGTCGCCATTGACGTCCCCGGCGCCGCTCACCGAGTAACCCGAGTAGTCGAACGCCGACACGCCGTTGATCACGAAACCCGCGTCGTTCGTGCCGTCGAGCGACGACAGCTCGAATGCCGCCGGGAAAAGGCCCGCGGCGTAGGTGAAGTTGTCGGTGGCGGTGGCGCCGCCGGTGAGGGTGAAGGCGCCGTTCGGATCGTAGGTCACGCTGCCGCCCGCGCCGATGGTCAGCGTGGCGCCGGAGGCAAGCGTCACCGTCTCGCCCTCGGCGACCTGCTCGCCGTTGATCACGGCGATGCCGAAGAAGCCGTCCG
>CAZGNQ010000350.1:0-3745 GCA_964527285.1 uncultured Hyphomicrobiales bacterium
GGAGGAACGAGCATGGAGACCTTCTCGGGAAGTGCGACAGCGGCGCTGGCGGCGCGGGTTGCCGGCTGAAGGAGTGCACGGGTGTCTACTGCTGCGCTGGACATGTTCGATCCATGACAAGGCGGTCTTCCAGAGGGAGACGGCACAAAGGCGTGCACCATCGTCGTGCCCGATGGTTTGCCACGGTGTGTCGCTGCCGCGCCTTTGGAGGCTGCCGGCGGCGCGGTCATGCGTTCGGATGCGCGCAGCCAGATCAATCGACGGATTGAGGCCCATCTGCGTGCCCCGTTGGCATGCCCGGCGACAGCCGTGCGCTCTGGATTGCCTGGCAACACAGACCTGCAAGCTGCCTGGTGGACGATTGCGTTCGGCCAGTTCGAGGGGCGTCGCTGCACGCGCCAGTCGTAACACGAGGTGCGGCGCTTAGATCGCACGCTGTACTACGAGTCTATTGGGAGGCAGAATGTCAAACGAAAACAGAAAGTCTCCAGTTGAGACGGCTTGGAACAAGTTTGTCGGAGGATCGTCCGACGGTGACACTTCCGACGACCCAGTCGCGGGACCGATAGCGCGCTCAGAAACGATCTCTGCCGCCGAGCTTTTTGAGCTCAAGAAGACGATGCGTAATAATCGCATTTTGCACTCCTACTCTGGATACATGAACGAAGCTGTCCTGCTGGGCGTTGGAGATGCAATCAAGCGCACGATTGGATTTGACGAGCAGCCGACCCGAGTGGCTCGCAGTGTCTTCGGCGTCTTTGTTGAGCAAATGCAAAACATCATTCGCTACTCAACAGAGACGCTCCCTGAAGAGGAGATCGAATCATCCGATTTCCGCTATGGAATTCTAGCCATCGGGTCTGCTGATGGCGGTTATCTTGTGGCCTCGGGCAATCAAATTCGAAGGGCTGATAAGGACCGGATACGCGCGCAGCTCGAGGTTTTGCAGAAGAGTTCACCAGACGAACTGAAGCGAATGTACCGAGAGAAGATCAAAGCGGGGCCGGATCCCGGCAGCAAAGGGGCGAGTATTGGCTTGATCGAGATTGCGCGCCGCGCGAGCCGGCCCATCGAGTTCGAATTTTTCGATGTCGATGAGACGCAAACATTCTTCGCTTTGAAGGTCATCATCTGACCACTATACCAAGAAAAGCTTCGGAAGGTGATCGCATGGAAAACTATACTGTTGATGCAACCTCACATACTCCAGAAATCACGTTTGATATAGAGGCGGGGACTCTCGTCCTCGTAGGTGAATCTTACCCTGAAGATGTGTCGGCATTCTACGCACCGCTTATGTCGCAACTCGACGCGTACATCGCTGCGAAGCCGGAAAAAGGGTTACGGGTCGATTTGAAGTTCGTCTATATCAACTCGAGCAGTGCGCGGACTGTTATGCAGCTCCTCAAGAAGTTCGATGATGCCGCAGAAGATGGCCTGCCGGTGACAGTCCGCTGGATCTACGATGAAGACGATGACATGATGATGGAAATGGGCGAGGAGTATGGCGAAGATCTTGAGAGCGTCGACTTCGAACTCGTCGAAAGCAACAACGTGTAGATAGCGATCATCATTGGATAACTCTACGGCTGATTCAACAGGCTGCAAAGTAACCTGATCAGAAAGCGGGGCAGGTGGACAGATCGATTGCCGAGCAGGGGTCGACGTTTAGGACAAGCGTCAGTCGGCGCTTCAAACGTTTGGCTGCACGCGTATCTGCGACCGGTTCTTTGGGCGTTATCGCGGGCTTTGTCCTGATGAACGTGGCACTTGCCGCTTGGGTCTTGCCGCGTTGGCCCGGTGCGCTGGGGCAGGGGGGGGACTACTGGCAGGGCCTGCTGGTCGAAATGTCGATGATGATCGTCGATGTGGTCCTCGTTCTCATTATTCTTCCAATAGTCTTGAAGCAGCAGGACCGAAAGCGCATGGCGCACATTCGAGCGTTCATTCTTGAACGGCTGCGGCGGGACGTGATCTCCATATCGAAAAACAACTGGATGTACTTCTCGCAATTGCTGCAAGAGTGCGTCGATGCTGGACCGAACCCGAAGTCGGATACTGGAAAACTCCTGCGTGTGTGTGAGCGATGCAATGTCCGGGCTAACGAGTTTAACCAGCAAGGTAACGATCTGCGCCAATACCTTGTCCTGTGTATGAACGCTTTGGAGCCAGCTGAACTGCAACTGGTTACCAATTATCTAGGGCGCCGCGAAAAGTATTTTTCCCGATACTCAAAATTTATTGATACACTGATCGCTGCACTGGAAGCTGAGCCGTCCAAACAGCGATCTGCAAGATTAAAATCGCTCGCGAATAAGATTGATCCGGAGAAAGTGTCAGCGACCGCGTCTCTGGTGAACTTCCTAAACTTGACGGACGAGCTCAAGGCGGGAGTTCTTAACCTCGTGACACATATTGAATCCGAGAGCGACGATCTTGGCAATCAATGGCAAGGTATTGACCTTGACGAGCAAGAGATTGGCGAGAAAGAACTGGCCGCTATGGCGGCCGGACTGCGTTGTCTTTCCGAAGCATCATTAGCGTCCCAAGCCGCATAGGGCGATGTCCTGTCAGGACGGGCTGGTTGAATGAGGCGTCCAAGGGTGACGTTGACGTTGGCCGTTCGGACTGCCGAACAAGGTCATCTGCCTGATGCTCGCCGTGCGTGATCGTCAGGTGCCGTTCCCGGTCGGCCTTGTCACACGTGCAGGCCAGCGTTTGGGCTTGGGTGGGACCGTAAAGTGGACGTTGTGGCGCTTGAGGAATGATGCGGCAGCGTCAAGGGCCGCATCGGCATCGGGGCGCGCAAGGACGGTTAGGGACAGCTGTACATCGCCTTTGGACGTTCCAACATTCAGCAGGAAGCCCGGCGGGCCGCCATCGTCACCTTGGGAGCGCAGCAGATAGACCTGTTCGATCTCGTCAAATGGGATCGTCCATTTGGCGCTTCCCGAACCCCCGCGGCGTACCTGCAAACAACAGCTTTTGGCATCAAACAACGCTTGGCTTCGCCGTAGGATTAGGACGGCCCATAGGGCAAACATACCCGACCCGATAACGCCAATAAGGCCAGCAAGGATGCCGTTTTGCGCAATCGCAAGAGGGACAACAATGATGAGCCACACAAGGCTAACGGCAAGGATGCCCCATCCCGCGATCCGGCGGCTGGGGTCTTGTAGGATCAACAGATCGTCACGTTCGACCTTGATTTGCACAGCGTCCGTTCCTCCATCGGCATGCTGAACACGTCACTGACAGCAAATCTTGCAACAAACCCTTGTCCCAGTGAGCAATACCAGGGGGAACACGCGGTATGCCATGCGAAGCTGCGTTGCACTGCGCCTTCGCTGACCGAGGACCGGAGTCCCTCACTGACGCCAGTGCATATCCCGATCAGATGGGATCATCTGATCAACACGGTATCGGCCCAGTTTCAATGTCTTGAGCGGTTCTGTGCTGTTCGTCATGATCTCATTCCAACGAAAACCGCTCTTGTGCTTCGCGTTCAGCCACCCTCTTGGCGAAGGCAGCATGGAAGATCTTAAGCCCACACACCACAGCGTGCGCGCAACCCGGCCGCCGCGCACGGCGACACCTCCGCTTAAATCAAACCCAGGGGGTGGGATGATGCTTAAGCTGGCCACCATCGACGGCTTGATCGCAGGCCGTTTGTGCGCCGACCGCAGAAGCTTCCGCCGGAGCGCCGGCGCTTCCTACGGTCCAGACTCACATGTGTGTCGGAACA
>CAZGNQ010000351.1:0-3744 GCA_964527285.1 uncultured Hyphomicrobiales bacterium
TCACCCGCATCGCCGATCACCCGGTCAACCGGATCGACGAATTGCTGCCGTGGAACTTCAGGCAAGCCCACTGACGGTCATCACCGGACGCTTACAGACAATCCACCTCCGGCAAACTTCTGCTCGTGGCTCCACGCCGTTAGGGCGTTCTTCGCCAGGCTTACGCTTCACCGTTTGAAGCTCGGCGTGATCCCGCTGCGTTGTTGGTCTTCAGGCCGGCATCAACCGCCTCGTTGCCGGGCTCAATCACATCGAAGAACGAGCTGTCATCTGGCGCGCCAAGAGCGACCCCATTATCGCAGCCGCGAAGAAAAGGTACCAAGCGTTGGCGGCAAATCGCTGGCCACGAACAGAGCGGTGGAACTAACACACTCCACTCCCACCGACCGTCTCATACAGACTGTTCTGCATAACGCAGAGACCTGCGTGAATCAGCAGAAGCCTCAAGGAGACGGTTATGAACGATGATCCTTTATTGACGCCGCACGACGCGGCGCGATTTCTCGCCTTGTCAAAAAGCTGGCTTGCCAAACTGCGCATGACCGGGGACGGCCCGGCGTACGTGAAGCTTGGCCGGCAGGTGCGCTACCGACTGAGTGATCTGCAGGCATGGACCGAAAGGGCGGTCTGCCAGAGCACCAGCGACGCGGATAGTCGCTTTATGACGAAGCCCGATCCTCGCAAGGATCGGGGGGCTCCCGCAAGGCTGAGGGAGGGTACCTGATGGAACCGAATGGGAGCACTGGAGAGCTTCAACACATATGCCCGGAAAATGAGGCGTGGCAAACAACTGTCATCGAGGACTGGCCCGACCCGGATTGGACCCTTCTCGACCAGCCTTTGCCCTCGGTCCCAGTGGTCTCGCTGGCCGGGCTGGGGCGTTTAGGTGCGTGGGTGGACCAAACAGCGAAGGGCAAAGCGGTTGCGCCTGATCCGGTTCTGCTCAACCTGCTTGTGATCGCCAGCGGTGTCGTGGGCGCAAAACGGCGGGTCCGGGTGCATCGGAACTGGACCGAACCCTGCATCCTGTGGGGCGCCCACGTGGCGCCCCCCTCTGAGGGCAAGAGCGGCGCCAGCTATCCCTTCGAGACCGCAGTTAGGGCCGTTGAGCAGGGGCGTATGCACGCTTACGAGACCCAATTGCGCGACTATGAAGCCCAGAAGCTGGTCGCAAAGACCTGTCGCGAGAATTGGGAGCAGGCGGTCCAGAAGGCTGCGGCAGATAATGTATTGCCACCGCCAATGCCCGAAGTGGCCATGGAACCGCGCAAGCCCACACCACCCATCCTTTGGCTTAGCGATACGACAACCGAGCGGGCCGCGCAGATCATGGAGGAACACCCCGGTGGCCTCATCGTGCGCCGTGATGAATTGGCGGGATGGATTGGCGGATTTGACCGCTATGCCAAGTCGACCGGCGGCGACCGCGCCTTCTGGTTGGAGGCCTGGGACGGCCGGTCTTTCCGGGCGACGCGCAAGCTCGGTGACATTTCCGTGCAGTTCAATGCAGCCTCGATCCTTGGCGGGATGCAACCGGACCGCCTTGCACCGCTGCTCAGGCACGATGCAGATGACGGTCTGATCTCGCGCTTTTTGTTCGTCTGGCCAGATCCGCTACTGCCAGGGCCAATAAAGGAGAGCGCGGCTTGCGAAGCTGACATCATCCCGATCCTGCGTCGGCTTGATGGGCTGCCATTCGCAAGGGACAAGCATGATCGACCAGTTCGTATCGACGTTCCTCTCTCCAGAGAAGCGTTTGAGCGTTTCTCGCAATGGCGAGAAACGACCATGGCTGTGGGTCGCGAGGCATCTGGTCTGCATGCCTCCTGGTGGGGCAAGAGCTACGGCAAGGTGCTTCGCATTGCGCTGGTGCTGGAACTGCTGTTTTGGGCGGAACGGCCCGTCGGGGATGAACCTGCCGAGGTGACGCTCGATACCGTCGAATTGGCTATCGAACTGTTTGACGATTGGCTTTTGCCTCAAGCCAATCGGGTGTTTCGCTTGGCAACACCGAAGCCGGAAGATGCCGCTACCCAACTTCTAGCGAAGTGGATTCTCAAGCGGCGGCCCCAGCGCTTCAATGCAAGCAGTCTGCGCCGCGATCCCGACCCGACGGCGCCGAGTATGTCCGGCCAGCAGATGGACAGAGCATGCAAGGAACTGCTTGACGCCGGCTGGATTCGTCCGGCGCGCAGGCGCACCGGACGTGCAGGCCGCCCGCCGAAGGACTTTTATGTCCATCCGCTAATCCTTCTGTATGGTGCGCCAGGTTGAAGGCGACCGGCCCTCACACATCAGCAAGGCGGGCGCGGAGCTCGGCGAGTTCGCCGCCGCGGCGGTGATAGCCGGTTGCGGCGATCAGCTCTGCGGCGATCTCGGTCTAGCGGGCGGCTTCGGCGCGGGCGTCGCCGTCGACGCTGGCGGGCACATCGAGGGCGAGTCGGGCGCGTTCGAGCGCGAGGTCGGTTAGGTAGAGGCGCATTTCCGGCTCAGCGATGTCTGCGGTCTCGGCAAGGTCGGCGCGCAACGGATCGAGCAAGGCGGTTTCGCCGGCGGCGACGCGGCGTCGGCGGTGGGCAGCGCGGGCGAGCAGGCACTCACACAAATAACTTCGGTTACTCGCCTCTCGCATTGCCGTGAGCGCCTTAGCAAATACCTCGCCAACCTCTGTGGCGGGTTTACCGACAGCATCATGTGCACGGCCAACAAGCAACAAGCCCAAGGCCACGTCAAGAATACCAGGTCCTTTCCCAAGCCGATTTGTTGCGTAAGAGTATATATATTGCCCCCGATCTAATGCATCTGTCACACTCCCAGCCTCCAATAGAAAAACACCATAATGATAGCCAATAACGGAAAAAAGTGGCGTCGAATCTTTGCGTCTCAGTTCCCTAATGGACTCTGCCTTGTGAAAGACAGCAGCTGCGTCCGCAATATTACCGCTTATCAGGGTTGCATATGCCAGATTGCCTCTGCTTCTTTCACGTTCAAAGCCATTGCCACTTTGATCCTCATAGGACACGCCTCCATTTGCGATAGCATCTGCGCGGGAAACCTGCCCGACCTTCAGCAATTTATCGCTTAGCTCGATACTCGCGTTGGCCGCTTTAGCCCAGTCGCCAATCTCGACGCGAGCCAATGATCCAGTTTCCCGCCATTTGATACTTTCGTGCAAACGACCCAACGCGGCGAGCGCAAATGCACCTTCATTGAATATCCAGGCTCTATCCTCGGATCCCAGATTAGCTTCATGTTCAGGAATGTTGAAAAACTGTCGAACAGTAGACAGCGCCGAGCTGAATGCGCCTAGCTTCCGATGTAGATAGTACTCCTCTTCTCGCATTATTCGCCGTCGGAATACATCGTTAAGCACTTCCTGTGCCCGCCCAGCCTTTACTCCGTGGCCGATGGCGTGGAAGAGCGGCTCCATCTCCTCCAGCGTGTCCGGCAGGTTCGGCGCAGCGGCGGCATAGTGGCGGTAGAGCTTGTCATGCGCGGTGCGGGCGGCCTCCGGCGCGGTCTCGGCCAGGCGCGTGGCGAAATAGTCGCGCACGATAGGGTGCGCATCGAGGCCGCGCGGGTCTTGCGGGTCGGGTTTGGCGAGCAGCTTTAGCTTGCGCAGCCGTGCCTTGGCCTCGCGCAGGCGGGCGGCGCTCTCGCTCGGCGTGATCTCGCGCAGCTCCGTCGATCTAATGAGGCCGAAGACACCTGTCCGCTTTTCCACCTGCTCGAAGAACATCTCAT
>CAZGNQ010000352.1:0-3738 GCA_964527285.1 uncultured Hyphomicrobiales bacterium
CGGCACGGCAATCCCCACCGGGAGCAAGACCAAATAGGGATGGCGCTTGTTGCTGCCCGCAGCGCAAAGGCGATCGCGGCCCAGCCGTCCGGGTTGGTTGCATGAGGCAGGCGGTGACGCTTGTCCCAGATGAATGATCACCCTGCGCTTCGGCCGTTGGCTGCGGCGCAGACAGAACCCGGCTTACAGGCCGGCTGACATGATCGTGTTGAGGGACGAACCGGAGCGAGGTCGCCGATAAAAGGCTCAATCTGGTTTTGGAATGAATTGCGTTCAATAGTGGGGGTTTTTTGCAGAGCAGCGGACCTAGCGGCCTACGGTTTGGTCAACGTAAGGACCGAACGGGCATGTTCAGGCCGCTGCTCAAAAAAGTGAGATGGCCGACGGCTCGGCGCCGGCCATATCCTGAGACAATCAGATTGCGAAGTCTTCAAGCGTCGCACCGGCATCCAGGCGTTGGTTGAGCCAGCCCGGCTTGCGACCACGGCCCGACCACGTGTTGTCCGGGTTGTCAGGATCGCGGTACTTCGGCGGCAGAGCACCACCAGCGGCGCCTTTTTTCTTCGCCGGGGCTGAGCCGATAACCTCGTTGACCGAGTAGCCATGCTGGGCAGCCATCTCTTTGAACTTCGTCTGAAGCTGCTCGATTTCCTGATCTTTTTTCACCAGGATCGTGCTCTGAGCCATCTTGATGACTTCTTCCAGCTCCTTGACCGCGAGTTTGTCGAGGTCCGACTGAGTAATTTTAGACATTGTCTTCCTTGCCATCTCCCTATCCCGACCTCCATGGTTCATGCCGGGATGTCCAAGCATCGAGTACGCGTCACATGTAAGACGGTGCACGCATAAAGCCTAAGAAGTTTTGAATTGCAACTGGCGCGGCATGAAAAAAATGCACATTCGGCTGTGGAAAGGTCGTGTGATTAATTCAACCCAGGAAACAAAGGTCAAACCTTGACCACGTTCGCTTCGTGCGAAGCGTAAGGCTTGTCGCTCAGCCAATGGTCGATGCCGCGCCGTCCATAACGAACGTCGTTGCCAGACGTGCGGCTTTTGGCAACCCTGGCGCGGTGCGTGACTGCTTGGCGCATCGGGCAAATATGGGCACTGCGAAATACAAGCGCGTTCAGTTGCGCAATGGACCTTTGGGGGTGTGGAGATTGACGTTTCAGGTCAGTCACTTGTTTCAGGCTGCTGCAAACGATCGTTGAACGGACAATCTGTTTTCAGTTCTGTGATTATGGGGAGGGCGGTCGGCAGTGACGGGATTGTTCACCGTGCCCGCATCCCACAGCGACCATGGCTTGATGCTCGATGGGATTGGGAGGGCTTGAAGTCGCGTGCGCCCACCCCATCGTGTTTGCAAAGCGCGTGGCGCGGTCCTCTCATGAGCACGTCCTCAATGGGGTATCCCCCCGCATGGCTAGCGCTTTGAAACGGGCTGATGTGTGGGCATTCGGACCGGCTGGCCGGCCGCAACGAACGTGATGGGGTGTGTGGCGCCGGCCCAGGTGCGGGGCTGCGCGTTCAGCGAACGGGCGGTTGGTCTTGGTTGATCTGCCGGTACGTGGGGGCGGCTTTGACCGTTGTGGCGCCACAACCCGTGTGGAAGCGCCCGGCACCTCAATTGAAGCCGCGCATCGCGATAACAGTATCACGCGCTTCCCGCACATGGTGAGCAGAGGGCGCGCGATCGCAAGCACGCAACAGGCAATGCATGGTTTGAGACCGTGACAGTTCTGAAAGCTCCGCCCGGGCAGCCACCCGAAATGACCACACGGCTTGGCGGTGACGGTTCGTCGGGAGGAATGTCACGGCATGCCAAGGCCGGTTGAAAGTGCCGGGCAATTCAGGCTGCGCAGTTGCAGTAAAACATTGCTGGCATGGCCACTGCGGCCTTACGGTCCAAGGTTGACATCACGCGTTTGAGCAAATGTCAGAACCGGCAGCAACACGAGCAACTTATTGGTTCTCGTGTAGCGTTGGCATCTGACGTTTGGTTTCGAGATTGGCAGCGGATGGGGACCAAACGTCAGATGTGCTACACTCGTGTCTCGTCCGGATTAAATCCGGATGCGAAAGAGTGCAGAGACCTGCGGTTGACCGCCATGGCGCCCGTCGGAAGACTTCAGGTTGGCTCCGTGAGGACAAGGCCCCGTGGCTTTGAGTTGGGTTGGCGCTCCGCCAATGCCCGCTGCGCCTGGTCCGTGTGCCGGTCAAAGCGAACACTTGAAGAGGTTCGACGCGCAGGCAATTCCATCAGACTTCCGCCGACCTTTGACGCGCGATCTCAACGGGCATCGACGTTCCGATAACAGCGTTTCAACAATGCCGACACAAGAGAAGTGGACGCAAGGCTGCAGGGCTTTCGACGCCTGATGGCTCTCTTAAATCATCACTGCCGGTGTCTTTTCACCGCGTTCATCGTGACGCGATGCCCGGCCGTTGTTTCAATGACGTTGTCCGGCCCCGCTGGCACTTGTTTCCCGATAACGGCCCTTCCCAGCATGGGAGCGCGGGTACATTGCCGGTCATGACGAGCGCCGCCATGGGCGAAGCGCACGCCCCCGAGCTTCGGCCAAGCCCATGGTTTATTCGCAATTTGATGTCTAGACAACATAAAACTTCAGAACGGAATTTGAACAAAACAACATACACGTCGTTTTTTCAGTGAACGCGCACTGCGCCTGGTGTGGCGCATCTGACGTTTGGTCCCCATCCGCTGCCAATCTCGAAACCAAACGTCAGATTCAAAACCAGCGCACAAAATAATGATTTTCTCGTGTTCCTGCCGATTCTGACATTTGCTCAAGCGCGTGATGCCAAGGGGGAAGCAAATGTCAGAACCGGAACACCGGGGCCGTAAGTCGGGCGCCAGTTGTTTCATCTCGAACCACCGCTCGACACTTACATCGACGTTTGCAGAGGTTTTGCACGCGCCGCCGGTCTGTCTGACGGTGCAGCCGGCGGTCGCGCAGCGGCCTTGGGATCTGTGAAGTACGCGTCGGCTCCGCGGCTGGAATGAGCGCTGCGTCCAGAGCGCTCGTCGGCCATCCGTGTCTGAATGCCTGCTCCGCGCATGAGCGCGCGATGTGCGCACTCAATGGGATCGCTCGGTGCGATCGATCCATGGGGTCCCTGAATGGGATCTCATGGGCGCGCATGGGACGACACGCGTGGAAGTCTGTCGTCCCGCGGCGGCCCTCGTGTAGCGCATCTGACGCTTGGTCGCCGCCGCGTCGCGCGCGAAAAAAATCAATCAATTCAAACTTCTTTGCCGACGCCAACGGTGGGCACTTCCGTTTGCGTCAATCCGACTTGGCGTTGGAGCCTTCCGCAAGCTCGGCATGGTAGCGCCCATCATCCCATTAATGATCCATTGACGCCCATAAAAAACCATGACATCCCATATGGGCCCAGTGCATGTGGTGTCGGTAACGGATCGTCAGCGCACAGGGCCATGGGCGTTGGCGATCCGCACCGCCGGTTTTGCCGGCGCTCGGCAGTGGAGCGGCGTTGCGGTGCGTGAGCTGGGGGCGGTGATTGCGCGGCGCGGGGGCGGCCGACGTCACCGGAGGAATTGGCGCAAGGGGGGATGCATGCCGGGCCGATGGACCGTTTCGTTTCAACGTTCACAAACAAGGTTGACGCGAAGGGGCGGGTGTCCATTCCAGCCAACTACCTGGAGATCCTGGCGCGAGACGGCTACGACGGCGGCATCTACTGCTACCCCGCGCT
>CAZGNQ010000353.1:0-3702 GCA_964527285.1 uncultured Hyphomicrobiales bacterium
GCCAAAAAAAACCCAGCCCGCGCCCGCGCTGAGGCCGCGACCGCGGCCCGCCGCGTTGCGGCGGAACCAAGTGCGCAGCACTTGCCAAAAAAAGCCAGCGCGCTCGCGCGCGCAGCGCTTGCCATAAAAAAACCAGCCTGCTTGCGCGCTCAGTCGATCCGGCCCATGACGCGCGCTTGTCCCCACACCTGCCACAGCCGACCAGCCGGAGGCCGGAGCCTTGCGTGTCTTCAAGGATTTTCATTTCGATGCGGCGCATCACCTGCCGCACGTCTTCCCACCGGGCCACCCCAACCACCGCCTGCATGGCCATTCCTACCGTGTGAGGATCGCGCTGGAGGGCACACCGGACCCCGAGACCGGGCTGATCCACGACCTGGGCGCCGTGGCGGATGCCATTGCCGGTGTGCGCGAGGCGCTCGACCACCGCTATCTGAACGAAGACGTGGATGGGCTGGGACACCCAACGCTGGAGCACCTCGCGGTGTGGATCTGGCGGCAGATGGCACCGCGCGTGCCGGCGCTGGCGTTCGTGGGCGTCTACCGCGACAGCAGCGGTGAGGGGTGCGAATACGCAGGGCCTGAGGGGAGGGACTCGCCGTGACTGACTGGATGCAAAACCGCTTGCGGGCCGCTCAGCCGGCAAATGCGCCGAGCGACGGCGGCGGCGCGGGCGGTGGACCGACCCCGCAGTTCCTCGGCCAGGACGTCAACCTGCCGACGAGCCCGGATGATGCCGTTCTCGATCCGGTCGCGAACCCGCACCCGGGCACGCTCTATGTGGCGCGGTTTGTCTGCCCTGAATTCACGTCCATCTGTCCGGTGACGGGCCAGCCGGACTTCGGTCACATCGTCATCGACTACATCCCCGACCAGCACCTGGTGGAATCGAAGAGCCTGAAGCTGTTCCTCAACAGCTTTCGCAGCCACGGCGCCTTCCATGAGGACTGCACACTGACCATCGCCAAGCGCATCATTGCGGCCACAGCGCCCATCTGGCTGCGGATCGGCGGATATTGGTATCCGCGCGGTGGCATCCCGATTGATGTGTTCTGGCAGACGGGCACGCCGCCGGACGGCGTGTGGATCCCGGATCAGGGCGTGGCGGCCTACCGCGGCCGGGGCTGACGCATCAGGGGCTGTGAAGCATCACGCTGTGCAGCATCACAGTGGCCCGATGATCCGGTAGGCTTGCGAGATGCGGTGTCCGCGCTGCGCCGGCGCGGCCTTGAACGGCGCGAATGGATCGTGGGCGCGCGGGCGGGCTTCGTTTGTGCGCTCAGCCTTGCGCCTCGCGTATTGCGCCAGCCCAGCCCACGGGCAGGCGAGCAGATCAGCCTCGGTCATCGGCTTGAGTTCATCATGGCAACCGCGCCGGGCCAACCGGGATGCCTCGGGCACGCTTGGCGCCACCGCATGGACATAACGTGGGCTGCGGGCCATCGGCAGCGGGACGCCCCCACTCGTAACGGTGCCGCGGTCATCGACCACGCGCTCGGCATCACGCTGTTGCGCCTCTGCGGCCTCCTGGTGCAACCCGGCCGCCCAGGGCGACACGTCGAGGATCACGTCGCCGTAACGGTTGCTCTGGTCGGCGCTGTCAGAGCGTTGCCGCCGGCTGACCTCGTCGCGCCCCAGCGGTCGGAACACGCGCGCCAGGGTGGCGGCGTCTGCGTCTGCGTCTACGTCTCCAGGGGGGGCAATGCGCACAGTCCCGGGGCGGAACGAGCGGTCCAAACCGTCAGCGGCAGCCCGATGCACAACCGAGCCTTGATCGCCGACCCGCAGGACTGGGGGCAAACCGTCCCTGATCAGCGCCGACCCTGACGGAACAACCACCGACGCAAGCGTCGCGAGCATCCCAGACAGTGCGGCGAAACCCGCGGCACCACCAAGCACCATGCGCCGCGCTCGCATCCCAGCGTTCGCGCGCGCCTGTGCGCTGCTGCCATCTGAGGTCATCGCATGTGCGGGCATGGCGTGCCTTTCCTCAGCATATTCTTGTTGTTCGGCTATACTTATGTGGGGGCAGGATGATGGCAACCCAGCCACGGCGCTTTGATCGCGCGTGATTGACGATCCTGAATGCCGGCGATTGCTGCACGGCGCAAACAGGCAGTGCCTCAGTCCAGGCTTCATCAAGAGTTTCCACTGTATCGTAGGGCTCGTCCGTGGCTGAGCCACCATGTCTGAACGCGGGCAGCATGCCGGGCGTTGCAGCCAACGCTGCGCACCATCATTTCAGATTTGTCATGAACTTGGCATGGCAAAACCCGGAACGGGCAAACTCGGAACGCCAAAAACTTAGTCGTCCAAAAACGGGGCCGTCCAGGAACTGGGCAGGCCAAGAACGCGGCTCGGCAAGAACTGGTTTTGGCAAGCAAGCGCGTTCGAGCGCCGACGCGAGCATTGGAACGCCATGGCTGAAGTCTACGAGCTGGTGGAACTGGTGGAGGGCTTCGGCCTGCTGATCCTCACGGGCCTTGGCGCGCTTTGGATTGCGTTATCGGGCCTCTTGTCTCGGTTTGGCCTGTCGCTGCTGATGGGTCTGGGGCGTGCGGCCGGCATGGTGCTGGGCACGCGCTTCACAGGCGCAGCGGGTGGCGGTCAGCTCTCAAGCCGGCGCATGCCAACCAACCCGTCCGGCCGCCACGCCCGCCAGGCGCTGATGAACGCCGAGGCGCGCCAGGCCCGCATGCAAAGCTATGTGATGGCCTGGTCCGACCTCCTGATCACGCAAGGCGGGCCTTACGCACTGTCCGTCCACCTGCACGGCCTGCTGAACAGCGGCTTTCGCGAAAAGATCGAACGGCTGCGCGAGCGGTGTGTTGAGTTTGACCGCCTGGAGGCGATCGCCCAGCGGGCCGTTCAGCGCTACGAACGCGCGTACGACCGGGACTGCCAGCCCATTCGGCTGGAAATCTTGCGCCTCAACGTAGAGCTGGCGCGGTGGAAGGCGCGCAATGCGCGATTTGCGTTTCAGTTCTGGAAACGCCGGTGGCATCACAACACGCGCATGCAGCGCCGCCTGCGCAAACAACTGCTGGCGCAACGCTGGCTGCTGTTCCGCCAGGAGCGGGTGCTTAATCTTCGCCACGCTGCGGCCGTTGCACCTGCGCTGGTGGCCGTCGACCAGTATGAGCGCAGCTTCCTCATGCACTGGGTGCACTCGTTTGAGGCGGACCTGGAAAGCTTCAAGCTGACAGTGATGACGGGACGTTTGCTGGATCTGCTGGTCGATCCGGATGCCGCAACGCTGCGCAGCGAGCTGGGGCTCGGCGATTTGCCGCAAGATCGCGCAGCCCTGAAAAGCCACCTCCTGGAGCACTTGCGCCAATGGAATGTGGCCTATGCGCCGTCCGAACGGTGCGAAACGCTGTTCGAGGCCTATCTTCGGCTCCGCCTCGCCAGCGATCCCGCGCTGTGTGCGCGCTGGCAGGTCAACCCGATTTGGCTACGCCAGACACTGCCGGCGCCCGGCGCGTTTGGCGTAGCAAACGACCGTTTTCACCACCTCGCGCAGATCGGTGGATGGCGGGAAGCCCCCACGCGGCCGACCGTTGAAGGGGCACACACCGCCGACGACCCGGCCAACATGCAGACCGCTGATGCGCAGACCGGCAATGCCCGTGCCACAGGTGCAAAGATGGGGGCGGCGAAGCCTGATCTCACCGCGCCGCCGGAAAGCCCCGTGGTCGCCGC
>CAZGNQ010000354.1:0-3684 GCA_964527285.1 uncultured Hyphomicrobiales bacterium
CATCGTCAAAGTCTTCGCGCGCCAGCCCTTCGGCCTCGAGCGCGTCGGCGCTCAACACCACCTGGCCGTTGGCCAGGCGCGAGGCTTGGGCGACAGCGGCGAGGCTTGCTGCACGCCATCCCTGCGGTTCGCCCGCTCCGATCACGGTGAAATCGTCGATATCAGCGTCCGGGCGCGCAGCGCGCAGTGCTCCCAGCAGTTCACGGCGCGCCTCGGCGCTGGGGAGCGCTCCAGAAAGCTCAAAACGTCCGTCGTCTCCCACTGAAATGGTCATTCCGTAGGGTGAAACAATCGGCGGCGTCACGTCAGAGCGTTCCAGGAGAAAGCCGTCAGGCAACGCACCAACGTTCCCCTCAAGATCGTTTAGCGCCGTGAAGTCCTCCGACGTCTTTGCCCGGCCGCGCAGCACGATGCGCTCGCCGATCAGTTCAACGAGACCCGTGTCCAGACGCTCCATCTGTTGCATCGCGAACGCAACGGCGCTGAGCCAGCGTCCCTTGTCCCCTGCTCCACGGCCGATCTCAACCGTGTTGCGCACCTGCAGGCCGGCAAACCGGGCCGCCGCCATGCTGGCAATCGTCGCGCGATCTTCGTCCGTGGGCGCATAGCCCTTCAGCTTGATGCGGTCTTCGTCGCGGCTGATCGACCAGACATATGGGTCGATGTCCGGCACCCGAAGCGAGATCACATCGAATGTCTGCGCGCCAATGGCGTAGGCCGGCGCGAGACCACGCTTGAGGCGATCAAGCACGTCCGCCTGTTCTGTCGGCGTCGCAACTTCAGCGGTCACGGCAAGGCGCGTATCTGACAGCGTGACACGACCCTGCTCGGCTCGTCCCAGAGCCTCGACAGCCACGGTTGCAGCGCCCCGGAAGTCATCGGGCGCACCGCGCGCAAGGGTTGTCGTATCCGTCACGCTAACCCCGGGAAAGGCTTGCCCAATGCGCTCCAGGATGTCCGCCCGGACGTCCTCGCTCGGCACGTTGCCGGCAATCGTGATGCCGTCCGCTGCGCGTTCTACGGACCAGACATAGGGGCTCACCAATGGCGGCGCCTTGTCGATGAAATCGAGATTTGTGCGAGCGACCGCGCCCACCGGCAGACGCGTGACGAAGCGATCACGCACAACCCCCAGATCAAGCTCGCGCTGCACCGTTCCCTGGAGGTCAACGTCGTTGCCTGACATCCGGACACTGCCGGAGCGCATCGCGCCTATGGTCGTGAGCGCGATCGATGTGAGCTGTTCGAATGCGTTTGGCGCGCCGATACCCAGTTCAAGATCGTCCGTCAGAGGCAGGTCTGGCATGGCCGTCCGCGCCGCGGCCAACAGGCGCGCACGATCACGCGATGACGGAACAAAGCCCGAGAGCCGCGCTCCTTCCGGCGTGCGCTCAACCGACCATTTGTAGGGATCAATTGTGGGCGGTGTCAGAGCGATCTCGCCTGCCGTGATGCCATCCGGGCGCCCGCCCGCCAGGGCCTGCGACAGTTCCTTGAAGGCAGCAACGTCACGTGCCTGCGCAAACACGGACAGATCCGTGTTCGACAACCGCATCTCGCCGCTGGAAATCATCGCCATTTGCTCTGCAGCAAATTGCGTCCCGGCCTCCCACAGGCCGCCCGACGGTGCGCCGCGCGCAATCCGCGTCTCATCGACAATACGGCTTGGATCGAGCCCGAGTGCCGCGGCCACACGCTCAATCTGACCACGCTTGGCGCGCGCGTTTGGCACGACACCTTTCAAATAGACCCGGTCGTCGGCGCCGTCGCGCGCGATTTCCCAAACGTAAGGATCAACAATTTCAACGAGATCAATGCGTGTTGCCACCCTGCGCACGCCGCGCAGACCAGCTACGACCGCGCGTGCCTGATCAATGTCGGCTGGCGATGGCGCCGTGCCCGTGAGGCGCGCGTCGCGCCCCTCAAACGAAACCTTGGCCCAGCCGAGACCTGCCTGCTCCAGCGCTGCGGCGCTGCGTTGGACCAGGTCCGTTTCAACCTGCGGCCGACGTGCCACCGTGATGACGGCGAGAGCGATGAGAATTGGAATAATGCCCCAGAACCATCGCGACAGCTTCCAGACCATAAACCCACTCCCGAGCAGTGCGCTGCGGGCGTGTCCCTGACCCAGATGTCACCACTTTTCAAGCGACACTTTACCCAGCCTGAAATGCTGTTTCATTCCAGACAGTTGATCGACCGACGACGGATGGCACACACGCCAGGCTGATGGATTTTGACGCCCAAGCCCGCCAATTGCATCGCCTCAGCACAGGCGCTGACCATCGCCGACGCGTTGATCGGGCCCGATGAGGACGATGCCGCCCTCGCCTTGAAGACCCAGCGTCAGGAATTCGGATCGGAATGGCCCGATCTGGCGCGGCGGAAAGTTGATCACGGCCAGCACCTGGCGACCGATCAGATCCTCAGGCGTATAGTGTGCGGTGATCTGGGCGGAACTTTTCTTCACACCGATGCCAGGGCCGAAGTCCACCCACAGCTTTATGGCTGGTTTGCGCGCTTCCGGAAACGGTTGGGCATCGGTGACGGTCCCGACACGGATATCGATCTCGAGAAACGTTTCAAACGTCGTCTCAACCACCGGTTCGCCCATCACACCACCCTGCCCCAATCCCACGAACGCCCGACGCAGCCGTGCCGTGCGGGCTTTGCTGCGCCATTGAAGACCGTGGGTTAGCGGGCTGGTTTGACCATGCGCAAGACCAGTCCCTCCAGGTGAAGCGCATGGAGCCGCACGCCAGTTAACTTGGGGCCAGCAGGCGCCCCCAGTTGGCGCTCTCAGTTGGCGGGCGCTGGCGGCACAGGCGGTTGGCCAGAACCTTCGACGCCGGCTTGTTGCCCACCTTCGCCGATGGGTGAGGTATCGGCCGAGCCTAGACCGCCATCTTGCTGAGCGTCGTCGAAGGGGTCCGGCCCATCAGCGGCTTGGCCGGACATGCCCATGGCGTCATCACTGCCGTCGTCACCGCTGCGACGACGGCGACCGACGCGCTTGCCCAGATTGCACAATCCGCTGAGCGATGACTTGACCCGGTCAAGGTTGCGCATGTTGCGCTCCGCACGCCGCAAGCGCCGGTCGAGCAAGGCCATCGTCTGCGTGTTGCCGGCATCATCCTCCAGCCAGACGCCGAACACCTCGCGGTAGATCGACGTCAGTCCGAACGTGCGCACCAGCCCGATCCCACCGTCGATATCGATGCCGGACGCGGCCAACATCCAGCGCTGGGCGTTCAGAAGCGGTTGTGTCAGTTCCGGAATGTTCGGTCCGGTCTCGATGATGCGCTTGATTGCGGCTTTGTCGCCGGTCATCGCGTCGAACCGCATCATCAGCACGTCGAACAAACGGTCGCGTGCAGGATCGCCCATGTCGACTTCGCTGCGGGCCCGCTCCAGCACCTCCTCATCGATCATACGGATGTAGATCTTCAAGGCGGTGGCCGAACTGGCGACGCCGTTGCGGCGCATCGCGCTGAGGGACACATCGGCCTCTGCTGCAATCGCGGCCAGCGTCACCTCGGGCCAGTCCTGCACCTCGGCAAGGCGCATGGCGGCCTTCGCGATCTTTTGCTGGAATTCGATCTCGGGTGGCATGGTTTCAAGACCCCGTCGCTGAAGGTGGGTGATTGGCGACGTCCGGGCTGGGCGAAGGCCAACGCCGCATCT
>CAZGNQ010000355.1:0-3681 GCA_964527285.1 uncultured Hyphomicrobiales bacterium
TGGCGAATGCAGGCGGGCATGGGACACCTCAAGGATTTCAGGGCTTACCCGCTACCCTGCCTCAAAAAATCCATCATGTAAAGGTCGCACCCAACTAACAGAGGCCAAATAGCGCTGCAAGAAAGGGTGGATATGGGCTCAGGCACTGTAGTATCAAGGTTGCCCCTTGAAACAAATTTGCTTTTCCAGTCAACTTGAATGTGTGTGTTATCTTAAGTCACAAGTGCTACGTCTAGCTAACGGTTCAATCCAGACGGGCCAAGCCGCTGCGTACTTGGTCCACTGGTTGAGCTTCGAGTTAGTCGGCATGAAAGGAGGTGAGCCCAGTGGATTCCGCTTAGATTGACGCTGTTTCCGCTGCAATAGCTCCCCTGGTCAAGTGGAGTCAGCGAGCGACTGACTATGATTGAACCGGCTTCGTAAACTGGTAATCGACCATGTACCCATTTCGTCTTCCCTCCCCTGTCATCCTAGCTCTGGGCCTCACCTTCGCTGCTGCGGCCAGCGCCGCCGAAAACTGCATCGACGGCACCGTCATTATTGCTGCAAACCTCGCCGAGCAGATCGACTCGGGTGGAACTTTGTTCGTCTACGCGCGGGAAGTCGGCCGGAAGGAGGGCCCGCCAACTGTCGTCGTGCGTATCGACGACCCCACCTATCCTCAGACTTTCAAGCTCTGTCCGGAAGATCAAATGATTCCATCTGCCGCGGCCAAGCCCCTGACCGACCGATACCAGGTCTATGCCCGGCATTCGGCGAGCGGGCGACCGATGGTTAAGGAAGGATTCTTGGGTACTAGTCATGGTGAGATTGGTGAAGGAATCAGAGCGGGCGAATCCAGCGTTGTCGAGATTCGCGAGCCGCTATTGAAAGAGTTGCCAGAATGAATCTATTCCGCGGCACGACAGAGAATCTTAAGATTTGAAACAGGGGAATAGTTATTTATTCTTGGGACTTGGCGATCGGCTCCGTACGCGTCGAATTGTCCGGCGCGCCCTGCCTTTGACATATTCGATCACATCATAATAATGCTTGGTCGCGTCGGCCGTGTATTGACTCGTAGACGATTAGTAAGTCCCGTATAGACAAGATCAAGGTAGCTCTTGGAGAGAATCGGTGAAGCAAAGCATACTCATCGCTCGCGTCTGCCTGTACAATTTCTTATTCTACGCCGCGCTATTCACAGCAATCCTAAAGCTCTATCCACCGCTACTCAACGGCGGCAGCTTTGCTCTTGACAGCCATGGGGACGTGGCAGCTGTAGGTCGCCACGTCGATTTTTTGCAGGTGGATGTGAAATCGAGGTTGCAGGGACAGGCACTGTTCGAAGCGCTGCGCGAGGGAGGTAACGTCCTGTACGTGAGGCATTTCGAAACCGCCCGCAGTGACATTAATGACGACTTGTTTGGTCAGCAACATGGACGACTGCCCGCCGAGGCATTCGCGGAATGTGCTTGGCAACGTCCCCTATCTGATCATGGCCTACTGACAGCACGCCTAGTGGGGGAGATCATCGATTCCATGGACATCCCCATCCAGGCGGTACATGCGAGCCCCTACTGTCGCACCGTGGAATCGGCGCGGGAGATGTTCCAGCGAGAACCCGCGATCGATCTCGGCTTGATCTATCGTGCGGAGAGCTATCCGGAGGAAGCCGCTAACCGCTACCTACTTGAGAACTACCTTTCAGAGCCTATACCTATGGGTACAAACGTCGCTGTCATTGCCCACAGACCGCCGATGGACTCGCTCGGCGGTATCGAAGAGGGCGAGACGGTTGTCCTGCAGAGAAACGAAGCTGGGTTGACCCTAGTTGGACGGATTCAGGCGCTGAACTGGATACTGGCCACCCAGGACCTTGCCGAGCTTGGTGACCCTAACGTACGTGACACACGCCGCCGTTCTCTACCTGGCTTAGGCGCTGCGCCTCCACGCGAAGCGTTCCCGGAGATCGAGGTGATGCTCAGGGCGGCGCGGTAGGACTGACCCGCGGTGTAGCCGCTGTAACCAGATATCCGGCCGTGGCGGCGCGGATTCTGGACCTGGACCAGGCCGAGGGAGGCTCCGAGGGGGGCTCCTGAAATAGCAAACAGCAGCTCAGGCAGCCATGAGCGCACTTTCCAGGGCTTCGGCAATGTATGTGGCCTGGGCTGACGTCAGGCTAGTGGGGCAGGGGAGTAGCAGGTGTCGATCCCAGGGATGCCCCTCGGCGGCTCCGGCGGTTGGCACAGTGGTGGCGCCCATGACGTGAAACGAGGTAAGGCGATCGAGGGGCAGGTAACGCCACCGGCTCTCTATCCCCTGATCCGCAAGGCGTTGGGCAACGGCGAGGCGATCAGCCCCGATCGGCAGCAGCACTGGGTACGCGGAGAAGGTGTGCGGTCGTCCTGCATCGTCCACAGGCAGCACGCATCCGGTCGTAGCGAGGGCGCGTGATAGGCGCTCGGCAGCCTCGCGCCGCGCGGATTGCTGCGCCCCGGCCCGATCGAGCACGCCGCGCGCCGCCGCAACCTGGAGTCGGTGCGGCGCCGATGCGGGTGCCGTGATACCAGTTTTGGAGTCTGGATTCGATGACCAGTCAGCTATGAGCCTGGTCGGTACACGCCCGCCGATGCCGGGCAGCTGGGCGAGCCAGGGCTTAGCGCGGGCGCCCGAATACGATTGGGCGATTGCCCGCAGGGGCCGAGTGATCGGAGTTCCAGGGCGGGCCGTTCGCTCCAAACATTCCCAGAGCGTATCGTCATTGGTCAGTAAGGCTCCGCCACCAAGTGCCCCGAGGGGCTTGTCATAGCCGAAACTAACCATGGTCGCATCGCCCCAGCTTCCCGCCGGTCGGCCGTCGGCATCGGCGTTGCCAGACAGGTGTACGGCATTTTCCACCACAAACACTCCGTGTCGTCTCGCCAGCGGCGCGATGCGCGCCATCGCGGCAGGTTTTCCATACATGTGATTGACCAAAAGCGCCTCGACGCCCGGCATCAGCGCGTGTTCCAACGCATCCGGGTTTAAAGTTAGATCGTCGTCGACGTCAACAAATGTCACCCCGGTCGTGGGGGAGGCTAGCCACTGAGCGATCGGTAGATAATTTACGTTCGATAACACCCAACGGCCGGTGAGGCCCATAGCCAAGACCAGTAGTGGCAGTGCGGAGCGCGCCTGGTCGATGAGCAGACAGTGGCGGCTCGCAAACCGGGTGCAGAGAGCCTTGCACAGCGGCTCAGGATCGGCCGCGCTACCAAGGTCCGCCCAGCGCCACGCCGGCTGGACTAGCGGGGGTACGCGGAACCGGTGCGGCAGGCCGGCCTGCTCCAGTGGCCGGGGTTCGGTCATCGTTCCGCGGCCAGTAGCTGCGCTAGCTGGCGGGCATCGTTGCGAATCCCACGCAGATAACGGCTGCGGAAGTTGACGAGCTGATCGAGACCGAGGAAGTACAGTCCTAGGCAGGGCCGGCTGCGAAATCCGTCGGTTGCAGGCAGGCCGCTGTCTGGATCGATACCGACGAGCGCCGTAAGATGGCTCAACACCGGGCGGTAGCCAGTGGCATATAGGACGAGGTCGAAGGAATAGGTCGCGCCATCGTCCAGGATTGCCTGCCCATCCACAATGCCAATTAGATTCGGCAGGACCTGTATGCGGCCGGCGGCGAGCAATTGTGCGCTGCGCCCGCCGTCCATTTCGGGG
>CAZGNQ010000356.1:0-3628 GCA_964527285.1 uncultured Hyphomicrobiales bacterium
GGTGGTTATTGATCCGCTCTATCCGCTGTCCTTCAAGCAGGAGCATGACACGGATTTCCGCGACACGGTCGTCACGCTGCTGCTGGACAATTCGGGCTCCATGCGCGGGCGCCCGATCATGCTGGCGGCGTGCTGCGCGGACATCCTGGCGCGCACGCTGGAGCGGTGCGGCGTGAAGGTGGAGATCCTCGGCTTTACGACACGCCACTGGAAGGGGGGCGAATCCCGCGAAGCTTGGCTCAAGGCAGGTCGGCCACCGGCGCCCGGCCGACTGAACGACCTGCGCCATATCATCTACAAGTCGGCCGATGCCCCCTGGCGCCGCGCCAAGCGCAATCTGGCCTTGATGATGCGGGACGGCCACCTGAAGGAAAACATCGACGGCGAAGCGCTGGCCTGGGCCCATGGGCGGCTGATGGCACGGCCGGAACAGCGACGCATCCTGATGATGATCTCCGATGGAGCGCCGGTGGACGATTCAACGCTTGGCACCAATTCAGGCAATTATCTGGAGGCGCACCTGCGTGAGGTGATCCACCAGATCGAAGCATCGTCGCCTGTGGAGCTGCTGGCCATCGGCATCGGCCATGCCGTCACCCGCTACTACGCGCGGGCGGTCACGATCACCGATGCGAGCGAACTGGCCGGCGCGATGACGGACAAGCTGGCAGAGTTGTTTGACGAAGACGATGCGGGGCGCGGGCGAGGTGGCCGGGGCTCGCGTGGCCGGTCAGGACGCGGCGGGCGGCGATCGCCGCGCGGCGGTGTGGGCGACAGCGAGCAAAGTCGTTCCGGCCACGCCGCATTCGCGAGCATGCCGTCAGGTGCGCGCCCTGGCGGATTGTCCTACCGGGGCCGACGATAGCGAACGCTTGCCCACTGTCCGGCGGATCTGACGCTCAAGTGCCAGGCGGGAGACCTCAGCCGTGATCGCGGTGTGACGGATCACACGACCACCAACGTCATGATCCCGTCGCAGGGCCGTGGTGTGCCCTCCATCGCAGCCCATCGCGCCGGGCAGATGCCCTGTCCCACTGACAACGGACCGACCATCCATGCGCCACGATTGCCAGCTCGTTCACGCCTGCCGCAAGAAGACATTCTCTCTCCTTGGCGGATTCAGCCTTGCCGGCTTTTTTCTCCTCACAGCCGTCGGCAGCGCGACCGCGAAGCCTGACCTCAAGTCTCTGACCACACGGGCCATCACGATCAGCGCGTCGCCTGTGGCCAACTTTTCCAACAGCGATGACCGACGGCGCTTCGGACGCCTCATTTTCCGCGGCGGCCTGATTCTCCGCTCGTCCTCGTCCTATTTCGGCGGCTTTTCCGGCCTGCGCGTTGACGACAAGGGCGAAAATTTCATCGCGGTGTCGGATGCGGGGTTCTGGCTGAGAGGGAAATTGACCCGCCGGGGGCGGGCGCCCTCGGGCATCACCAATGCTCAAGTGGGTCCGCTGCGTGCGCTGTCTGGCCGCGTATTGACCGGGGTGCCTGAGACCGATGCCGAAGCGATCGAACTGATGTCCGGCACGCCCAAGGACGGGCGGGCGTTGATCGGGTTTGAGCGCATCCACCGCATTGGGCGTTTTTCGCTGTCAAAGGAAGGCGTTTCAAAGCCAAGCCGCTACCTGAAGCTGCCCAACTACATCAAGGGTCTGAAATCAAATCGCGGGCTTGAGTCTGTCGCGCTTTTGAAGGGTGGACCGCGGGACGGCACGCTCGTCTATTTTGCGGAAGGGCGCTTCGATTCACGCGGGCACATGCGCGGATGGATGCGCCGGAAAAATGGACGCACATCGGAAATCTTCGTCGAGCCAATTTCCGGTTTCGACATGACGGATGCCACGTCCACGCCAGATGGTGATCTCATCATCCTGGAGCGGCGCTTCCGTTTCTCTGAAGGGGTCAAGATGCGGCTGCGGTTGATCTCCGCGAAAGACATCAGGCCCGGCGCCGTGCTCAAGGGTGAAACCTTGTTCGAGGCGGATCAGAAATATTTTATTGATAACATGGAAGGCGTGACCACCCATCGGTCGCGTCTCGGGCGGACCGTCATCACGCTCATCTCAGACGATAATTTCAGCTTCCTGCAACGCACAATACTGCTGCAGTTCGTGCTGAGTGAGGATAAGCGCTCGTGACCCGCTCACCGGCCTGGGGCAGGCGCACTTGCATCTGGACGTGTGAGATCGCGTGCCGCCCTCATCCAGCAGCTTGCGTGGCCACCGCCGCTCGGTCGGGATGGCCCCGCAACCGCGCCGACCAATGGAAAAACAATCTAGCCCGCAGGACTTTTGGAGACAGGCGATGACCAAACGGTCCGATCAAAAGGACCGGGTGGCGATGCCGCCGCTGACGTTTACCGGTGGCATTCGCTGTCCGGCAAACATTTGCGCGTCGGTGGTGCGCGGTGGCTGATCCTGCAGCAAGGCGGCTGGGCAGGGATCCTAAGCAGCCGGTGCATCTTCCATTGACTTTTGAACGTCTTTCTTGATGCGCAGTGCCGTAGGCGACAGCTCAGCGTCGCGGGCTTTCATCAAGAATGCATCCAGGCCACCACGGTGCTCAACGGAGCGCAGCGCGTGTGCGCTGATCCGCATGCGGAACGTGCGGCCGAGCGCATCGCTCAGGAGCGACACGTTCACGAGGTTCGGCAGGAAGCGCCGGCGCGTTTTATTGTTCGCGTGCGAAACGTTGTTGCCGGTCAGCACGCCCTTGCCTGTCAATTCACAACGCTTTGCCACGGGAAAGTCCTGTCACGTCAAATGGGATTGGCTCTAGCGAGCGGAACTGCAGCGCGTAGCAAGGTTAGCCACGTGCGTCAACGCCGTTACCCAAGCCGCGTCAGTGCCGTTGCAGGTCACCGGCACGCTACCGCGCCCTTGCCAGAACGCGGTCGCTGCAGCCTCGCAAGACGTTAGCGCTGCAGTTCCTGCGCGTTGGTCGAATTGTATTCGGCCTGGTGATCATCGCCCATCTCGGCAACCGCACGCACCATCTCGATGATGGCGCGCCGGGCCTTGTTCGACTTGATCTGAACGAACGATCGATTGAGCTCCAGACCTTCACGCGAGCTCAAAAAATCACGAATGAACGTCTCGGTTGGCCGCTCACTGAAACCGATGGGATCATGCGCCGGCTGGGCGTGACCGGGCATCTCCTCAAAGAAGAAATCAACGGGCACCTTCAAGATGGTCGCCAGCTGAAACAGCCGGCTGGCACCGATGCGATTGACACCTTTTTCGTATTTCTGGATCTGCTGGAAGGTGAGCCCCATCTGATCGCCCAGCTTCTCCTGGCTCATGCTCAGGATCATACGGCGCAGCCGGACTCGCGAGCCGACATGGATATCGATGGGATCCGGCCGCTTTGGCGTGGCCTCTTCTGACACGTGAATACCTCGCGAGGGGCGAAATTGCTGCAAAGGTGCAGCGTGCGACAAACTTGGATAAGTCGCCAACGCAGCAGCTCAGAGCCAAGTTGTATACAATTAGTGGCGGAATTCCCAGAACCGGACAGTGAACGCGTACCAGATTCCCATGATGATGATGAGAAGTGTCCACTGTCTGTGCAGACGCGCATAAAGCGTTGATTCAACGGCCTGGGGCAGCGGCGCCGACAGTGCGCC
>CAZGNQ010000357.1:0-3624 GCA_964527285.1 uncultured Hyphomicrobiales bacterium
CGCCTTGTTTGCGAACGACGAACTAGCCCGCGGGGACGACGCTCAGGCCTATGCGCGTATGGTGGACGACACTGACGGCAACGAGATTGCCATTCTGTGCACCACGTCCGGCACAACGTCCAACCCGAAGCTCGCCATGTGGCGCCACAATGCACTGGTTGGCCACGCCGCCAATTACCTGCGCGCCGACCCACGCCAGCCGGGCGACGAATACCTTGCCGTTCTGCCGCTGCCCTGGGTGATGGAGCAGATGTATTCTGTGGCCTGGAACCTGCTCGCGCGCATGACCGTCAATTTTCCCGAAGAAGCCCACACGGCCATGTCGGACCTGCGTGAGATCGGACCGCACTTTGTCCTGCTCAGCCCACGGGTCTGGGAAGTGGTGGCGGCCGATGTCCGTGCGCGGACGATGGATTCAAGCAAATGGAAGCGCGCCATTTACGACCTGGGCGTCCGCCTTGGGACGCGAGCCGTTGATAACCGCCGCGGCGCGCCATTGACCGATGCTGTTTTGTTCCGCGCGCTGCGCGATCAGCTCGGCTTTTCCCGCCTTAAATCAGCGGCAACCGGCGGGGCGGCCATGGGGCCCGATACGTTCAAGTATTTCCAGGCAATGGGCGTGCCGCTGAAGCAGCTCTACGGGCAAACCGAGGCACTCGGCGCCCATACGATCCATAAGGACGGCGACATCGACCACGAAACGGTCGGCTTCCCCATGCCTGGGTGTGAACTCAAGATCCGCAACCCCGATAGCGAAGGTCTGGGCGAAATCCTTGTGCGTCATTCAAACATGATGTCCGGGTATTATAAGTCGCCTGAAGCCAGCGCCAAGGCGTTCGACGAAGATGGCTGGTTTCAGACGGGCGACGCCGGCTATCTGACGGCAAACCACCATCTCGTGGTCATCGACCGGGTCAGTGACCTTGCCGAAACGTCCCAGAATATTCGTTTCTCGCCGCAGTTCATCGAGAACAAGCTCAAGTTTTCGACTTACATCGCTGAGGCCGTGATTTTTGGCAAAGATCGCCCCTATCTGACGGCCGGCATTTGCATCCGGTATTCGATTGTTTCAAAATGGGCGGAAGAGAACCGGATCAGCTTCACCACCTATTCCGATCTTGCAGCGCGACCTGAGGTCTACGCGCTGCTCCGCAAAGAGGTCGATCGGGTGAACGAGACGCTGCCCGAGCACCAGCGGATACAAAAGTTCGTGCTCCTCTACAAGGAATTGGATGCCGATGATGGCGAGCTGACACGTACGCGCAAGGTGCGGCGCGGCGTCATTGCCGACAAGTACGCTGAAATCATCGACGTGCTTTATTCCGATGCCGAAAGCGTGCACATTGACACGGTGATCCATTTCCAGGATGGATCAAGCCAACGCGTCGTCACTGACCTGAAGGTTGAGAAACTGTTCGCCGCGGACGAAATGGTTGTCCGCCACGCCGCGGAATAGGGTCGAGGGGATCGCACGCCATGTCTGAATTCCTCGCCGATTTCAACACAACGCTTTTGATCCAGCTCTTGATCAACGGCCTCATTGTCGGGCTGCTCTACGGCGTCGTGGCGATGTGCTTCGTGTTGATTTACAAATCAACCCAGGTCGTCAATTTCGCACAGGGCGAGTTCGTTGTGCTGGGTGCCTGGGTGTGCTGGTATCTTGTCACGAGCATGGGATTGCCGTTCTTTGCAGGCTTCCTGTTCGCACTCGTTTTTATGACGCTGTTCGGAATTCTGGTGCAGATCGTGGTTCTGCGGCCCTTGATCGGAGAGCCCGTCATATCAGTGATTATGGCGACCATTGGTCTTTCAATCTTCATGCAGGCGCTGATGAACTGGGTCTTCGGCAACAATGCCGAGCGATTTCCTGATGTGTTTGGAGACTTTGGCCAGGTCGCGATTGCCGGCCTCAACTTTGAGACGGCCTATCTCCTGAGCATCGTCCTGTCGCTGATTGTCATGGTCTTGTTCTTCTGGTTTTTCCGCGTATCCCGGTATGGTCTCGCCATGCGAGCCACCGCTTTCAACCAGCAGGTGGCACAAAGTCTGGGGGTATCGGTTCGACAGGTTTTCGCGATGGCATGGGCGATCTCTGCACTCGTCTCGTGCATGGCGGGCGTTGTACTCGGTCTCGTCAATACCGTTTCCAATGGGTTGGCTTTTATCGGCATCAAGGTGTTTCCGGCCGTGATTGTCGGCGGATTGGACAGCATTATCGGTGCGGTCGTGGGCGGTGTGATCATTGGTCTGTTGGAGAACACGGCTCAGTTTGTTGATGGTGAGTACCTTCAGGTTGGCAACATGTATACCGTGGCGCCATTCTACGTGCTGATCATCATTCTCATGATCAGGCCCTACGGTTTGTTCGGGACGGAGGATATCGAGCGCATCTAGATCTTTTTACAGGAATTGGGGCGCGGTCCGTTTTTGTGAGAATGCAAACACGGGCCGGGGCTCTGGGAGGACGTCTCCGGGGAAACAGGCGAAATGCCGGGCCCGGGCTGAGGCAGCAGCGACCGCAGGGCCGGGCGAGACAATCGCGCGGTCCTGCCCATGAGTGGGTGTAATGGTTCACTATCCAAACCCGAGACCGTGCGGCGATTTTCGCGCCACGTACCGTGATGACGTGTCGTTCTTCCCGACACGCAGCGATGCCGTCATCGCCTACGTCGCGTTGGCCGTGGCATTGCTCTTGCCGATGGTTGGCGATGCGTGGTTCGTCAGCCAGCTCATTCTGATCGGGATTTACGGCATCGCAGCCCTCGGGTTGAATGTGCTCGTCGGCTACACCGGGCAAATTTCGCTTGGCCACGGCGCGTTCTTCGGTTTTGGCGCGTTTGCTTCGGCCTATCTCAGCAGTCAGCAGGGCATTCCACCATTCCTGTCCATTCCGCTTGCCGGACTGATGACGCTGGCGGTCGGCATGATCTTCGGTATCCCGGCCGCGCGCCTCAAGGGACTTTATCTTGCGATTGCGACGCTCGCATCACAGTTCATTCTTGAGGATTTCTTTTCCCGAGCCGAATGGTTCACCGGTGGGTCATACGGATCGCTTGCGGACACCGTGACGTTGTTCGGCATCGCTTTCGACAACGATATGAAGTTTGCATACCTTGTGCTTTTCTGGGTGGTGATTTCCTACCTTCTGGTGAGCAATTTGATGCGCTCACGTGACGGACGGGCACTCGTGGCGGTTCGGGATCATTATCTCTCGGCCGAGATCATGGGGATCAACCTGACGAAATACCGGATCCTGTCATTCGGCATCTCAAGTTTCTTTGCTGGCATCGCCGGCGCGCTCTACGGCCATTACCTTGGCTTTGTGTCTGCGGAAGGTTTCACGATCCTGCTGTCCATCCAGCTCCTTGGGATGATCATCATCGGCGGGCTTGGCTCCGTCGCGGGCTCCTTCATGGGCGCGGCATTCATTCTCTTGCTCCCGCAGGCCATGGAGGTTGTGGCAGCAGGCATGGCGGACGTGTTCCCGGCCATGCAACGTGGCGTCGCCTACATCAAAGAGATGTCCGTTGGCGCTGCCATCATGCTTTTCCTGGTGTTTGAACCCGAGGGCCTCGTCAATCGGTGGCGTCATATCCGCGCCAGCCTTAAACTGTTCCCGTTCTC
>CAZGNQ010000358.1:0-3624 GCA_964527285.1 uncultured Hyphomicrobiales bacterium
GACGACGCTGGCGAAATCGAGCGCCCAGTGGAACGCCAGATAGGCAAGCGTGACGCCGAGAAGAGACAGCGGCACCAGGGCGCGCCAATGGGCCTTGAGCGGTGTCAGCAGGTCGGCATGCGTCCGCCAGACGAGGCACACGATCAGCAGGCCGAAAGCGCCCAGCCCGAACCGCCACACCGAAGCCTCCGGTCCGCTGACGCCGGATAGCACCGAAAACAGTTCGCTGGATGCGTGGCCGATCACGCCGATGAACACGATCAGGTAGGCGAGCCAGGGCGCCATGGCGAACTCATTGAACGAGGGAGGGGCGCGCAGGGCGCCGGTCGACCCACTGCGCTGGTTTCGGTGCAAGCAAGTTCGTTTAGCTTTTGCATCTGACGTTTGGTCCCGGTTCGCTGCCGATCTCAAAACCAAATGTCAGAATCAGAACACGAGGTCCGCGCCGCACCACTGGAGCGACACCGCGCAAGGCCATGCCGGAAGGTCGCTCAGGTGTCCACAAATCCGTTCGCAAAGTCGCGCAGCATCAGGGTGAGCGTTTCGGGGGCTTCAACCGGCAGCAGATGGCCGGCGTCCGTCAATTCCTCCGCGCGCGCCTGTGGCATGGCGGCCGCCAGCGCGGCCACGTCTTCGCGCACCAGAAACACACGGTCCTGCGCGCCGGTGATGTTGAGCACAGGCATGGTCAATTGCGACCAGTCGAATGCCCAATCGATATGGCGACCGGCCTCAAGGAGCCTGAGCACAGGTTCATCCTCGCCCCACGGCTCGTAGGCGGCCTCGCTCAGATGGTTTTCGCGGATGGCGGTCAGGTGCGCGCGCCCCACCAGCATTGGGAAGAACAAATCCGCCAGCAACCGCGTGCCACCAAGGCGCGCTGCGCGGTAGAGCGCCTCGTTCGTCCAGGCGAGCGTGGGGGAGGGTGCACGCAAGGTGTTCAGCAGAACCAACCCGCTCACCGCGGCGCCGCGTGCGATGGCATGGGCTGCGAACAGACCGCCGACACTCAGGCCAACCAGGATCGGGCGGTGCGGCGCAACCGCGTCGAGCAGGGCGCGGAGATCCTCGACAATCAAATCAAGCGTGATGGGTGTGTCGCCCGGCAGCGGACTGTCGGCCTGGCCGCGCAGGTCGTAAGCCAGCGTACCAAAGCCCGCGTTGCGCAGCCCTGGCGCGATTGCCTGCTCCCACTGTTGCCACGACCCGGTGATGGCGTTGATGAAGACAAGCGTTGGACGGCCGTCGGCTGGTGCGTGGTGGACGTAGCCGATGTGCGATCCCTGGCCACGCTCAAGGTGTGAAATCATAATGGCTCCGCAAGCTGGGTCTTGGCTGAGGGCGGCATGGAAGTTTGAGTGCGCTCATTCCCGCCATGGACTGTCGCGCAGGCCCAAGGCGCAATGCAATCGCTCATGCGGGCTGCGAACCGCGGTCCGCCCGTCCCCGCGGCTTGCGCGCTTCCCGGCTCAAGCGGCAAGCCGAAAAGTGTCGGGGTCTATTGTGTTGCGATCATCACTCGATCCAGGTGACTTCACCCTTCAGCGGACGAGCGCTAAGCGCGAGGCACAGCCTGCAGCGAAGCGCGCGCATCGGTTGCGAGCGATGAATGCGGGTCCAGATCGATCGCGCGGCGCAGTGCTACCCGCGCCTTGTCCGGCTGGCCCAGAGCCGTTTCGATTTTTCCGCGCAACGCCCAGGCTTGCGCGTTGCGCGGCTCAAGCTGTGTCGCAACAACAATGTCGTCGTGCGCGGCCGTTGCGTCCCCCAGGGCCAGCGACGACCGGGCGCGTGCAATGAACGGGTCGGCCCGGTCCGGGGCGAGGCCAACCAGGATGTTCAAGTCGGCGATGGCCTCATCGTGTCGGCCAAGTGCCTGCAGCACGTTTGCGCGATGGTAGAAGGCGACCGGATTGCCCTGGTCGATTGAGATGGCCGCATCAAGGTCAGCATGGGCGCGCGCCAGCGCGCCTTCCGCCAGCAGCGCGATCCCACGCGCAACAAGCGCGCTGGCATAGTCCGGCTGGAGCGCGATTGCCGTGTTGAAGTCGGCCATGGCTTCGCGGTTGTAGCCGAGGCGGGCGAACACAAGTGCGCGGTTATAGTATGCTTGGTGATAGCGCGGGTCGGCCGCAATCGCGGCGGAAAGATCGGAAATCGCCGCCGTGTTATCGCCTTGCTGGGCGCGGGCGGCCCCGCGCATGTTGAGGGCGTGGGCGTTGTCCGGGTTGGCGTCGACCATTTGCGACAGTGAGGCGATGTTCCTGTCGGCGGGCGTGCCGTTGGCGTCGGTGCGCGCCATCGCGGCCTCGGCCGTGATGCCGTAGTGCCCGCCCGGCCGGGTCTGCTGCGCGGAGCAGCCACCGAGCACGGCAAGGCATGACGAAACGATGATGAGGCGTGATAAACGGATGTTCTTCACGTGATGAACCCAACTCTTAAGAGCGGTGCGCGCGTGACGCGCAACAAACCCGACGGGCACCGACACACTGACCAAACCATGAGGACGTGATCGCACTGACTGAAGGGCTTGCGACTGTCCCTCGACCACTGACTGACGTTTGAACCGCGCGACCCCGGCGGTAGGCCGGCAAATCAACGCGATATGCAGCGGGCTCCATCCCCGGCGCAGGGGGGAGACACGGTGGCTTGGTGGGGATGAAGCCCGCTCTGCAGGCACTGTGCGGGCGCGCGGTTAATGGGGCTTTAAGGATAAAAATTAAGGTTAATCGTGCCACCCAAGCGGTGACGAGGCCGTCTTGTCCTGTGCAGGCAGCGGTACAAGCGAGCCCGGCAGCGGATGGGAACCAAACGTCAGATGCGGGACACGAGCCACGCAGGCGAGAGAACTGTGGATACCCGTTAGGTCGGAGTTCGCAGACGGCGATGCAACCGGCTGGCCGGGTTGCCACGCCCTGCGCTCGAGCCTGCTTTGCCCTGTCGGTTCGAAAGGTTGAAGGATTTGAAGCCAAACAGAAAACGAGAAAGCCGGCGACCGCGAGCGGATGCCGGCTTTCTTCTGCGCTTTTCACTGCGAGTCGGTCGAGCTTACGCTGCCGCCGCAGATCCGCCTTATGGGCTCACCGGCGCATCGTCATCATCATCGTCGGCAACCACGTTGTTGTCGTCATCGTCATCATCCGTTGCCGCGATGATACCAGCCGTAACACCGCCGACCACCAAAGCACCGACGACGCACTGAGTGACTGTGACGCCCGGCAGGCACTCTCTTTCCTCGTGTTCCGCCGCTTGTCCAACAGTCGTCCGGCCTTCAGGGCCAGCGATTACACGGCCGGCATCGTCGAAGCGACGCGCTTCGGGTGCGGCCGCAACATCCTCGACCGTCGGGCAGATGCCCGCCGCCGGGATGGTCACAATCTCACCGGCCACGATGGAGTGCGTGCAGTCCGCCGTGTAAGCGATCGTTGCTTGCCCACCCGGGCGCACCATGACACGCGCGCCTTCCGACAAAACCACTTTTCCAGTCACGGCCGAGAAGCCCTCACCGCCGTTCACCAGCACAGAACCCTCAATCGGGGTTACTGTTGCTGCTGCTGATATGCCCGTCGTCGCGATAAGCGCCACAAATGCGCTTGCCATCTTGCCCAACATGGAAACCCCCAT
>CAZGNQ010000359.1:0-3619 GCA_964527285.1 uncultured Hyphomicrobiales bacterium
GGATGGGGCCGTTGACGATGCGCTTTGGCAGGTCGAGCGAAATGAAATAAATCGGGAAAGAGGCCAGTGTGACGACGAGGAGCCAGAGCTGCTCCTTGCGCGTGTGCTTCCAGACGTAGCGGAACAGATTGCGTTCGATCGCGTCGGACGGATCCATAGACATTGTTCCTGCGGGACGGATGACGGCCTCGGGGCATGCGAGTCCGACGTGGAGGCGGTCTGCGCGGTGGCGCAGCAACCCTTCGTTTGGCCGAAACGCTGAATTGTCGCAACTGGCTGACCGCACTTTGATGGTGCGGAGGCGCGCTTGGGGGGAGGCCGGCAGGGTGTGGGCCGCGCCCATGGGCACCGGGGCGCGTGATGCCGGGGGAGGTTATTGTCAGAACCGGAACGCGAAGCGCCCTCACCCAGACGTTCGTCAGGTTTTCTGCAGACGTTGAACCAACTTCCGGTTCTCTCCGTGTGCGCGAAGCGTATGATCCTAAGCTGGCTTTTAGGTTCGAACGGTCGTCCGAGCGTGTGCGGCGTGTGTCAGCGCACTTCTGAACCACCACACGAGCCACGGACGATGGCTGTGCTGGCGGGCCCCGTGCGCTCCGATCGATACGCCTGAACAGATGCGACGCCGGCAGGCTTCGCTACGCGGCCCGGCGCAAAGGCATCGCCGGCGTCATCGCCTGGTCTTCCCTGCGCGGCCAACGGAGCCTGTACCCGCGACCGTGACGGCCAGCGCAACGCAAAAAGGTGTTGGTCGGGCGGATGTCGAAAAATAGCGCTTAGCGCTCGTTGTTGAAGGCCCGCGCAGCCCGGCGATATCGATGATAGGCTCGGCGGCGTTTCACGTAGCGGCGCCGGAATGAGCGGCGCCGGCTCGCGCGTTGGCTGCGAGCTGTTCTGCGCGTGGCGCGCCGCGTGCGGGTTTGCTCACGGGCGCGGCGTGGTGTTGCCTGTCTAGCACGTGGAGCGGAGCGCTCGCGCGTCGCCGGCAGCGTCCGCCGGACTTGCCGGCGCGTTTCGGCTGCGTCAGCGTCGTCCGCCTCCGGTCGCGCCGTGCGGTTAATCGCTGCCGTCTGGGTGCTCGCCGGACGCCGCTCAACGATCACAGGTGGAGCAACTGGCGTTTGCAGCCGCTGGATGCGCGTAACACCGTTGGTCGATGCATCGCCGGCCGGCCGGCGTATGCGCTCAGCCAGCGGGTCGGCGTTGGTCGCGCCGGAAATCGTGTATCGCCATGACCGAGGCACGGCTTGTCGGCTGTTTGCTGCGTCAGTCGATGTTACACCCGGCGCGCGCGCCACCTGCCGGCGCGCCGCCGGTTCGTCGCGACCCGCATTCGCAACAGTCAGTCCCGGACGCATCGTCCGCGCCGCGCGCGAGAAACGGAATGCATCCCGCGCCACGCGCGCATTCGAGGGGGGCACGGGTTGATAAGATGGCGGCACGAGCGACACAGCGGTGCGCTGGTCCACCGCTTCGCCGGCGATGTCATTGTTGGCGGCGAGCGTTGGTGATCCGGGCTTGACGGGCTCTGGGGCATCCCGGTCCACGTCAGCGTCCGACCGCTCGGCATCCTGGCCGAAAAGAGAGCTCAGCGGTTTGAACAGGCCACCCACGCCGTTCGATCCGCCTTGGGCTGGTTGGTCGATACCGGCCTGGGCCAGGGAAACGGTCGGCTGCACCGCAGGTGTTGCCGGGGTTGTGGCACCATTCTGAGAGCGATCCGCGGGAGCAGGCGTCACCGTCGCCTGAGCAACCTGCGTGGCGGGCTCGGCCGTCGGGCGGCGCGGCAGGTCAACCTGGCTGGCGAGGCGACGGGAGCGCTGCCGCAGAACCTCCGGTGTGCGCTTCTGCGGCAGAGGCATGACCGTCTCGGCCGATGCCGTTCGCACCGGCCGCGCCTTGCCCTCGCCGACTGTCCGGCCATCGGCCATGACGACGGCGGCGCGAGGCGTGGTCGAAAAGTATCTTTCCTCAAATCGCCGTGCTGCGATCCGCTGCCCAGGGCTGATCACGCGCTCCGCCACCGCGAGGCCAACGCCGGGTGCAGCGCCCGCACCGGCACGTACCGCTGTTGCCCCGTCCGGCATCGGAACGAAGGCACGCCCCTGATTGTCAGAAAACAACGCGCGGCCGCCCACGTCCGGTCCCACGCGTATCAGTGCGGGCCCTCGGGACCCGTCAGTCGGGGATTGACCCAACGCCGCCACGCGACCGCTCGAAAAGCCGACGGTGCCAGCACCACTTCGCCCGTCCGCCTGGCGCGCCGTTTTGCTCGGCTCGCCGATCATCTCGTACGCCACGTATGCCGACAGTGCCACGCAGGGCACGACGATCAGGGCGGCGACAAGATTAACGACTTTCGACATGAGACACACCACGCACAACGTTCAGGCCACGATAACATGCCCGCGAGAGATGACAAACGCACGACGGCCGCTGGGCCTCCAGCATCGCCGCTGGACTGACGTGCCGAAGACACGCTCCCGTAGATTGTGCGATTGAGCAGCCTGAGTTGCAAGGTATCCACCACACAACCGGGCGAAAAACAATGTGATAGGCACAATTGGGGACGGCGTTAATTTTGTTTCTCACCACGTTCCAGTTCGCGCCTGGCGGTGAACTCGTTCGCCAGGAGCTTACGATCCTAACGGCTTACGATCCCAACTGTTTACGATCAAAGCGTGCCATGATCCTGCGTTCCGTCTCAATGCGGGGTCTTCGCGAGATCTTGGCCGGCACAGCGCGTTTGCGGCGCTGGTTCCACTGGCAAGCACCTTGACGGGGTGGCCAGGAATTGTGCCACGCGCTGCGCACAGCGGAGCGCAATTCTACGAATGCATCCAATTTAATGTGACGCATGCGGCTCAGGTGTTTACCTTGTTGTCGAGCGATTGGACCAAAGAGCCAATCCAATGGGCTGATGGCCGGCCGGCGGCGGGCAGCTTGCGCGTGCCGCGTCAAGACGGAATGATTAAGCTCTGCTGCGACGCATGCGAACGCGGTCACAGGCGTGAGCAATCGGCGCACGCCTCACGTCTCGCTTTCGTTGCATTAGCGAGAGCGATGGCGTGCGCGGGTCGTTTACCGGCTGGCTTAATTGCATCGGGACCCGTCATGGCGAGAACGATGCATCAGTCATGTCGGGCGCAATCAAATGCGCGTAGCCCCACTGGTTCGGATGTCGTTTTGAATGTTAAGTTCGCGGAACAGCGAATTAGAACGAGACTGATCAACTGCTTTTGCTGCGATGCGGTTTGCGCGCATCGGCGTCGTGCCCCATCGCCTCAACGCGCACGCCATGGCCACCAGTTTCGGCAAATCCAGACCGGAGGTCCAAGTGAAGGGGGAGTGCGCGTATCGACATCTATACAGTTTGGGCCGTATTGTTGATGGGCTCTTCGGGGAGGATCTCTCCCGACCAGTGACAGTCGCGGTGCGCTCGTGCGAGCACAACCAACAGTTCAAGCATCATCAAATCGATCCGGACCGGCTTTTGAAAGCGCTGCGCGTGACCATCTGTCCATAGGAGACATCGCGCACTTCTGTCAGGCTGACGATTGGGCAGTACAAGCGCGTCCGACCTTGCGAGCGGTGTTCGCACGCGGTTGGGCCGAAGCCA
>CAZGNQ010000360.1:0-3585 GCA_964527285.1 uncultured Hyphomicrobiales bacterium
TGGTCGTCGACAAAGCCGCCCGCAAGGTGCTGACCGATGACGTCATCGCTGTCGACATTCAGGTTGTCGGCAAGCTCTGCCTGACCGTCAGTAGAGCCCATACTGCAAGCCCATACCGCGATAGAGCCCTCTTTGCGTGACGCGTCAACGACGTTGCACCCCGCAGAAAACATATTGACGAAGATTGCTATCAATTCCCCGAGTTAGGCGGGTAGGCGACACTGGTGGAAAGGACCTAACCGACCATGAAGCTACGCATCGCAATCGCTTTTCTCGGCAGTATCGCAGCGGGGCCGGCAATGGCCTCAGACCCCGTGCAAGTTATCCTCAACGCGGCAAAAGCCGACTGCACGGCTTTGGACGATGGCGCATTCGATGCTCGCGACGCCGTGAACGTCGTTGATTTAATAGGTGACGGCTCACGCAACACGCTGATCGATAGTAGCCGCTTTACGTGTTCGTCGTCACCTTCGCTGTATTGTGGTAGCGGCGGGTGTGCCTTTCACGCCGTCGTCGACGGTCGCACCTGGCGCTTACAGGCCGAAGACTGGAAGCTCATTTCCTGGAAGGACCGCCCGATCCTGCTGGTCGCACGGGACGGCGGATGGTGCGGCGGCGCCGGTGCGCAGACCTGCTACGAGGCGGTCACGTGGAGCGGTGGCGACATGTTGTCGGTCATGCCGAAGCCCCGATAAGGGCTGGGTTGCGGCCACGCCCGGCCTGTGCGAACACCACACTGCCATTAAGGCGAATTTCGGTTAGCGCGGCCTAACCGTTATGCGTCCGTGGTGGCGAAGGCCGACAGTTTGAAGCGTTAGCATTGTGCCAAGGGGGCCCCTTTGACCCGCTGCTCTTGTCTGGCCACGCTGCTCGTCTTGGCCACCGTGGTCATCAACATGCTGGCCTTTCCAAGGGCCGCCGGAGCCACAACGTCTGGCGTCTGTTATCGGGTCGTGAACGTTACGCGCGGCGACGTGCTCAACCTGCGCTCAGGACCATCCGCCGACAACAGCATTGTCGGTGTGCTCGTTCCCGGCCGGAACGGCGTGATCTCCCGCATCGGGCGCTGCATCCCTCGTTCAGTGTCGCTGCCGAACCGGTGGTGTCCAATCACGCATTTTTCCGGCAACGGAAAGGCGACCGGTTGGGCGAAGGCCCGCTATTTGCGCCAAAGTGAATGCCCCTGATCGACATGACCGGTCGGCCACCGCTGTCGCCACTCACCCAGTCCATCACCCACAGCACGAGATGATCATCATGGTTCGACGTCTACTGAATTCAGGTGTGGTTCTCGCGGCCCTTCTGGGCCTGTCCACAACCGTGCATGCCACTCCGCGGCAAGACGCGCTCCAGCATTGTGAGCGCGAGATCCGGCATTCCTACCACTTCACGCGCGATCAGGTGCACGACGTCACGGTCGAGCGCGAGGGGCGTGGGAGCTTCGAGGTTCGCGGTCGTCTGAAGGTTTCAGGGCGCAAAGACCCCTATTTCACCTGCATCGTGCATCACCGCGAAGTCGTAAGCGTCCGTGTGAACGACACGTCGCCGACGGCCGAAGCGATTGGCAAAGGCATCATCGGCGCCGTGCTGGTCGGTGTGGCGGCTGCGCTCGACAAGTCGGCGGGTGACGACGACGAGGGCCGCCGCCATCCGGAATATGGCAACGGTGAGCGCAGTCCGCTTGCCGATCTCCCGTTCCTGGAAAAGGCGTGCCAGCACGAACTCCGCCGACATCTCCGGGTCGGGCACGGACGTGTGGACCGCCTTAGGCTCACCAATGTGCATCTTCACGGCCGTACGCTCGACGGCGATGGCGTTGTGCGGTGGCACCGTGGTGGCCGGCAGCGAATCCACTTCTCGTGTGATTTCGACCGTCACGGTCGCATCCATGACGGTCGCTACAGCTATTATTGATCCGCCTTGACCTCCGCGTCTTTCGCACGCCGTTCCATCGAGGACCTCACGCATGAAGAGCTTGTCCCTGGTCTCAGCCGCTGCCGCGCTGCTCGCCACCATGTCGTTCACCGCCGGGCCCGCTTCGGCCAACCGTATCGAGGTGGGTACGCTGAAATGCGACGTCGATGGTGGCGGCAGCTTCATCATCGGCTCGAGCAAGAACCTGGAATGCGTGTTCTACCGCGCCGCGGGCGGCACTGAAGCATACAGCGGTCAGATCGACCGGCTCGGTCTCGATATCGGCATCACCGGTCGCGAGGTCATCGTCTGGACGGTGCTGGCGGCAACCGACGAACTCGCGCCAGGCGAACTCGGGGGAACCTACGCCGGCGTCAGCGCCGATGCGAGCGCCGGTGTTGGCGGCGGCGCGAACCTTCTGGTTGGCGGTGGCGCACGGACCATCAGCCTGCAACCGCTCAGCCTGCAGGTGCAATCGGGGATCAACATCGCGGTTGGGATTTCGGCCCTCGTTCTCGAGCCGACGTACGATTCCAATGCGTTCCTGGAGCCGAGTGCGGCTTCGGTGGACGTGGACATCACATTGGACGATGCGGACGAGCGCACGGCGATCATGCCGCGTCGGCTCAGTTACGGTTGCGGCGACTACGTTGTAATGCTGGAGGGCGATACGATCTCAGGAATTGCGCGGCGCTGCCGTGTAACTGTCGACGCCATCTTGGAGGCGAACCCCGACATCCGCAATGTGCGGGAAATCCCAGTCCATACCGTAATTTCGATGCCGAAGCGCACAGGCCACCCTGGCGCCTATCCGTGCGGCGAGGATGCCATTATCCAGCCGGGTGAGACCATCGACGACTTGGCGTGGCGTTGCGGTCTCACGCTTCGGGCGGTGATGCGCGAGAACCCAGATGTCCGTTCCGCCGACCTGCGGCCAGGCCTGGTCCTGCGACTGCCGTTAGATTGATTGCCGTCGCGATGGTTATCGTGTTTGTGCTCAATTCACTAACCTACGCGTGATGGTGGTTTCAATTAAGGCGCATATTTGGCGCTCAGAACAACCGTTTTCTCGACATGATTTGAGCTCCACTGCTGCGCGCAGCAATTTCGAGGAATTGCGACGTGTAACTCGGCAATGGCTTTTTGTGCCATGCCCTCGGATTGGTGCTCTCACTATTATCCGGGGCATTTTCCCGTAGGATGGAAACCACGCTTCGCGAGGTTTGGGCGCGAATCGACCCTCGAATCAGGGAACTACTATTGTGCTCATTACGCTGAAATTGGTCCAGCGGCCGCATTCGGTGGCTTCTGGTCAGTAAAGCCCAGTGTTTTGCGCAAAGCGGTGTGATCTCAGACTAACGAACTGTGCCGCGCCATGCAGACATCCCGTCAGGACGGCACGTTGACATATGGGGGTAGCACAACATGCTGGCCCATCACGCATTATGTAATTTTCGACGAGAGTATTTCGCCTACCCTTGGCGTCGTTGCAGCGGCGCACAAAAGCACAGAATGAGCATTTCAGCTCCGGGTCATGCAGCGAAAACCTCACTTTGAGCACATGTTGTCTGCTCGCCTGCTATGACCCGACCAACGCGCGGCAGTGCAGGCCGGTCGCGGCTCATGAGAGGACACGCCCTACCGCGCTTGGCGTCGGCCGAAAGCGTCGAT
>CAZGNQ010000361.1:0-3541 GCA_964527285.1 uncultured Hyphomicrobiales bacterium
GCCAACGACACGGCACCGACGAGCCCATCTCTGTTTCCAGAGGTGTTCTGCCGCACGGAGAACGTTCGATCCCGGTCCCGTGCCCTCCGCCACTTAACGATACTACATTTAATGTTAGATTATTGATTAATAACGGTTTTTCGGTAGGTAGGGTGCGCCACACACAAGACTCCCATTTGATTTGTAGAACAAACCGCATCACAATCGGTGCCACACATAGGTTTGAGGCGCTGGCAATGGGCAAGTCCGGGGTGATGAAGCGGGGCGACGTTTGGTGGCTAGTTAAGCGTGTGCCTAGGCGATTTGCGTCGGTAGATAGCCGTCAGAAGGTGCAAGTTTCGTTGCACACCGACAGTCGCAGTGTGGCGGAGAATAAAGCGCGGTAGGTTTGGGCTGAGCTTGAGCGGGGCTGGGAAGCTCGGCTTGCCATGGGCGATAGCGATGCCATGGCGCGATTTGCAGCGGCTAAGGAAATCGCTGCCCGTCGCGGTTTCGAATATGTGACCATAGGCGACGTGGTTAGCCTCCCCGCCAGTGACTTGGTGGATAGGCTCTTGGCCATTGGTGGTTCGATAAACGCGCCGAAGCTGGACGAGGCCCATGCCTATCTTGGCGGAGAGAAACCGATTTCAATGACTGTGTCTCAAGCGCTCTCAGCGTATTGGCCACTCACCAAGGATGAGGTGAAGGACAAGTCCCCGCGGCAACTGAGAGCCTGGGAAAACCCCCGGAAAAAGGCTGTGCGAGCGTTCATCAACACCGTGGGCGATTTGGAGTTGCCTGATCTTACCCGCGAGCACTTCTTGAACTTCCGGGAAACGCTGGGTGAGCGCGTCCAAGACGGTCAGATCAAGGGCGCTTCGGCCAACAAGGACCTGATCCACCTGCGAACTGTTCTTAACAAGGTGAATGACCTAAAAGACCTAGGGCTGGACCTCCGCATGGAGAAATTGAAGCTCAAGGAAGATGAACAAGAGAAGCGCCCGCCTTTTTCGACGGCATGGATTCAGGAGCAAATACTCGTCCCAGGTGCTCTGGACGGTTTGAATGACGAGGCTACGGACGTCGTGCGAGTTATGGCGAACCTGGGCGCAAGGCCATCGGAGATCGTGAACCTCACCGCTGATCGCATTCATATCCAAGCTGAGGTACCCTATGTCGAGATTCTGCCCGTAGGTCGCGGAGTGAAGTCCGCAAATGCCAAACGAAAACTGCCCTTGATTGGGAGCGCATTCGAAGCCATGCAGCGACACCGGGATGGGTTTCCCCGCTATGTCGATAACGCGAATGCCTTGAGCGCCCTTTTGGGCAAGTACTTCCGGAACCATGGGCTTTACGAGACGGATAAGCACGCGATCTACAGCCTTCGGCACTCGTTCAGCGACCGCCTGATTGCCGAAGGTGTGGACCAACGGCTACGCGACCAGTTGATGGGGCATGCGCCCAAAGGGGTGGTCTATGGCGATGGTGCGTCGCTTGAACACCTGCAAAGGGTGCTGACGCCAATCAGCTTCTAGGCAAAAAGCTCTCGAAATTCAGGACGCTCTTCGAGGATCAATTCAAGCCGCAGTGCTTCTGCACGTCTGAGAGCGGAGGACTTTTCGGCATCCTGAGCATGGACCTCTTCGACAACTTTCTCCATTCGCTCAAATACAGGCAGATAGCGGCTATCCTTGGACGCAATCACTGCTGCGCGTTTTAGGGCCAATTCAGCTTCTACGAGCGAGACATTCTGTGACATGTCTCAACAATAAAGCCTTGAACTCCCTGATCGGCAACCAATTTCTTAAATGCTTGAATGACCGTTCTTGAGCAAGTAATTTTCATTTATAGGCCTTGGAGCAGCCACTTATATGCAGCGCAGAAAACCAGAACGAACCTGCGACGGAGATGCGCACAAAGACGCCAGTCATACGGGACTGGTTGCGTTTGACCGATGAATGACAGCGGACCTTCGAGCAAGAAGCGGCGAATTTCTGGAACGGGCCCCAACGTGTAGGTCCGTATTTCTCGCCGCATGCGTTCGGATCAAGAAAAATTGCTTCGCCTGCTTGGTTCATAGGACTGCGTAGCAGCGGGCAAACCGGTCGTTGCTGCACGGCGGGATACCTCGAAGTTTCTAGCTTGGGCGTGCGACGCGAACGCATGGCTCCTTGCGCTGGCGTTAGGGAGAACGGCAGGCAGCCGATCTCAGCAACAAGGTCACCGCTGCGCCGTGCCCTCAAAACAGCAAGATTTTGAAAGATGAAGCTTGGAATTCTGAAATCTATCCCAACGCAATTCAATCAGACTAACGGCCGAAACTCTGAGGAGATCGTTACGTGTTGAGTCCAATTCGTCGTCTCGCGGTCTGGTCCGCGCAACAGGCCTACGCGAACGGTGAGACGGCCACTCGGGTCGAAAGGAACACTCTGATGCGCCTAAGCGAGCTGCTTCTCAGCACAGATTGCGAGAACATAAACCCGATGCCTTACAATCGCCCAACACCAGGCCTGACGTGGCTCTCCTGTGCATTGAGCACATGCAAACCAAGCGTCATGCAAACGATGCTCCGCCCGACGATTGGCTCTGCCGCATGGCGGCCGGCACATCCCCACTGCCCATGGTCCCAGCATTTCTTTGGCAAGATCGCGTTGGGGGAAATGATAGGAGCTTCGGGGCATGTCTTCAGTGATGCTTTTAGATTTGGGGTCGTTCTCTTTGGACCCGAAACTGTCTACGAGGAGCACGCCCATACTGCGACCGAAATCTACCTTGTTCTTGGCGAACACTTGGTGTGCACTCGTTGCAAGAAGTCGTCGAGTTCCCCGAGAAACGCGGGCGATTTCATCGTTATCGAGCCGAACTGTCGCCATGATATCCGTACTGCAGAGAAGCCAGTCGTCGCCCTTTGGGCATGGATCGAAGATGCCGACCCATCAATCTACCGGCGCGCTGAAGGGTCATGGGGCAGCGGTGAGCGTGTTCCCGTAACCTTCTTTGAGACGTGAGACTTTCACAGGAGAACTGAACATGATGGATCCAAGTATGCTCGATCCCGTCATCGACGCCCTGGATGCGCCTCAGCCGATGTCGCAACTCCCGAAAATGCCTCACGAAGTAACTCTTGCCGGTATGCGCATCATGGTTCTGCCGCCTGGGCCGTGCCGGGTACGATACCGCAGCGATCGCCACCTCATCAACGTCGAACTAAACTCGTGGAGGCCCTTTAGGATTGCATTCGCCTCTGAGCGCAACAAGGACGTCATTGGTCAACTCGGGGGGCTGCTGGTCATTCCTGCCGATGCAGAGCTTACCCTGACGGGCGTCAACTGCCGGGCCGATCTCGTGATGGAAGTGACACCTGGGGTGCTTGAGGACCTCGCGGGTGAACCCGTCTCACTTGCGCCGCTGTCCTGGGCGCAGGCGGCTGGGTCCTTCGCAATGGGACAGCAGGCCGTCGCACATCTTGAGGCTGGCGCTCCGAACAAATTGTTACTCGAAGGACTCGCCATGGCGATCTGTGGGCAAGCGATCGAACTGAGTCGTACGCAGCCGGCCA
>CAZGNQ010000362.1:0-3503 GCA_964527285.1 uncultured Hyphomicrobiales bacterium
CCGATCGATGACCGTGAGGACAACCGCGGGTTCCGCGTGGCGGCGGAGATTGGCGGCGAGTAGCGTTCACCCGCTTCAGGTGGTTTCACCTGAAGCGAAAGATGGACGGAAAAACAAGAAACGAGAGTTTGTGCGGACGTCCCTCTTGAGCCGGACAAACTCCGAGAGGGGTTTCGGTGCACGCCGCTGGATCAAGCGTTAAGTGAGCCCGATCGCTTGTGCGCCTTCCAGCAATGTCTGCGTGACGATGACCCCGAGTGCCTCGATGCCGGGCTCGGGCGCCACCAGGTCAGGCACCTGCACAACGGTCATGCCGGCGGCCACGGCACCACGCACGCCGGTGGGTGAATCCTCAAACACCGCGCACCGCGCAGGCGGCATTGCCAGCCGGTCGGCCGCCAACAGAAACACGTCGGGCGCCGGTTTGCCGCGCGCCACGTCATGGCCGGAGACCACCACCCCAACCCGCTCCAGCAATCCCGATGCGTCCAGTTTTCGCCGCGCCCGCACACCGTGGGTCGATGTGGCAACGGCACGTGGCAGGCCGAGATCATCCAAGCGGTCCAGCAGCGCCGTGACGCCTGGCTTCAAGGGCACACCGTCTGCGATCGCCGCGTCGTAACGTGCATGAACTTCAGCATCAAAAGCTCCGGCATCAACGCGCCCGGCAACAATCTCCGCGACCAGTGCCGCACCATCCACCTTGTTGAGGCCGATGAGGCTTTCAAAGCTGCCGGGCGCGACGGTGATGCCGACCTCATGGGCCACCTCGTGGAAGCAGCGGCGCATGATGGCTTCGCTGTCCAGCAGCAGGCCGTCCATGTCGAAAATGACAGCCGACGGCCTTGCGCGCACGCTGGCGCCGCGGCCGTCACTTGATGCGGTCACGCCGATGGCTCCGCGTCTCCGCTCGCATCGCCCGCCCCTGCATCCGGGGCGTCCGGCGCGTCAGGCTCACCTTCGCCGTCGTCAGGGATGCGCTCAACGCTCACCACTTCGCTGGCGCCGCCCGTGTTGAAGACGGTCACGCCTTGCGTGTTGCGTCCGGCGACGCGGATGCCATTAACGGGGCAGCGGATCATCTGACCTGCGCTCGTCACCAGCATGATCTGGTCGCTCTCATCCACCGGGAAGGCCGCCACGAGCGGCCCGTTGCGATCGTTGACGACCATGCCGACGATGCCTTTGCCGCCCCGGCCCGTCACGCGGTACTCATAGGCGGATGAGCGCTTGCCGTAGCCATTGCGTGACAGCGTGAGCACGAACTGTTCCTTGGCGGACAATTCGGCATAGCGCTCAGGCGACAGCTCCGTGGCATCCTCGCCGCCCTCTTCGGCTTCAACGCTTGCGCCGGCGTCGGCATCCGTCTCGCCGCTGAGGGCGCGGCGCATCTGGGCGGCCTGCTTGAGATAGGCGGCGCGCTCAGCGGCCTCGGCATCCACATGGCGCAGGATCGTCATGGCGATCACGTGATCGCCGGCGGCCAGCGCAATGCCCCGCACGCCCGTTGAATTGCGGCTCGCGAAAACTCGCACATCCGGCACGCCAAAGCGTATGGCCTGACCGTTGGCCGTGGTCAGCATCACGTCGTCAGCTTCAGTGCAGATCTCCACGCCAACAATCGTGTCCGCCGGATCGTCGAACTTCATCGCGATCTTGCCGTTGCGGTTGATTTGCGTGAAGTCTGACAACGTGTTCCGCCGGACGGTGCCTGCCACGGTGGCAAACATGATGTTGTAATTCGACCAGGATGCCTCGTCTTCGGGCAGCGGCATGATGGTGGTGATGTATTCTCCCTCCTCAAGGGGAAGAATATTCACCAGTGCCTTGCCGATCGATTGCGGCGTTCCAACGGGCAGGCGCCAGACCTTGAGTTTGTAGGCCATGCCGCGTGAGGAGAAAAACAACACCGGCGTATGCGTGTTCGCGACGAAGAGTTTGACGACGAAATCCTCGTCGCGCGTCGTCACGCCCGCCCGGCCCTTGCCGCCGCGGCGCTGGGCCCGATAGGTGGAAAGCGGCACGCGCTTGATGTAGCCGCGGTGGCTGACGGTGACGACCATGTCCTCGCGCTGGATGAGGTCCTCGTCGTCCAGATCCCCATCAAAGTCCGTGATCTCCGTCATCCGCGGCGTGGCGAACCGGTCCCGGATCTCGCTCAGCTCGGACTTGATGATGTCCACGACACGGGCGCGAGAGGAGAGAATATCGAGGTAGTCCTTGATCTCCTCGGCAAGCTTCTGCAACTCGTCGCCGATCTCGTCCCGGCCAAGCGCGGTGAGGCGTTGCAACCGCAGATCAAGGATCGCGCGGGCCTGCTCCTCTGACAGCCGGTACGTCCCATCATCGCTGACGGTCGATCGCGGGTCGGCCACAAGGCGCACCAGAGCCTCGATGTCGCCTGCCGGCCACGCACGATCCATCAACTGCTCGCGCGCCACCGTTGGATTGGGCGCGTGGCGGATGAGGTGGATGACCTCGTCGATGTTGGCAACAGCGATGGCAAGACCAACGAGCACGTGCGCCCGGTTGCGCGCCTTGTTCAGCAGGAACTTGGTGCGCCGCGTCACAACCTCTTCGCGGAAGGTGACGAACGCCTTGATCATGTCGCGCAGGTCAAGCTGCTCCGGCTTGCCGCCGTTGAGCACGACCATGTTGGCGCCGAAGGACTGCTGGAGCTGCGAGAAGCGCCAGAGCTGGTTGAGCACCACGTCTGCGTTGGCCTCACGCTTGAGCTCGATGACGACCCGCATGCCCTCGCGAGAGCTTTCGTCCCAGATGTTCGAGATCCCCTCGATGCGCTTGTCGCGCACCATGTCGGCAATCTTCTCGATCATCACCCGCTTGTTCACCTGGTAGGGAATGGCGGTGGCGATCAGTGCCTCGCGGTTGTTGCGTACGGTCTCCGTGTGGACCGTGGCGCGCAACACGATGGACCCGCGCCCCTTCAGGTAGGCGGCGCGGATCCCGGCGCGCCCCAGGATCTGCGCACCGGTGGGAAAGTCCGGCCCGGGGATGTGCTCCATCAGGCCTTCAACGGTGATCGCCGGATCATCGAGGAAAGCCATGCAGCCATCGATCACCTCCCCCAGATTATGGGGAGGAATATTTGTCGCCATGCCAACGGCGATGCCGCCAGCGCCGTTGACCAGAAGGTTCGGAAACTTGGCCGGCAGGACGACGGGCTCGACCTCCGAGCCATCGTAGTTCTCGCGGAAGTCGACGGTGTCTTTGTCGAGATCGTCCAGAAGCGAATGCGCGATGCGGGCCAGACGGCTTTCGGTGTAGCGCATCGCCGCCGGCGGATCGCCATCAACGGAGCCGAAATTGCCCTGGCCGTCGATCAGCGGCACGCGCATGGAGAAGTCCTGTGCCATGCGCACCAGGGCATCATAGACCGCGCCTTCACCGTGCGGGTGATACTTGCCGATCACCTCGCCGACCGCGCGCGCGCACTTTTTGTAGGGCTTGTTCCAGTCAAAGCCCAATCCCCCCATTGCGTA
>CAZGNQ010000363.1:0-3503 GCA_964527285.1 uncultured Hyphomicrobiales bacterium
TTCAGCGAGCTAAGGGACGCTGTGCGCCCGACCGGGCGCCGCGGCTGAGCCGCGGAACCAAGTGCGAAGCACTTGCCAAAAAAAAGCAGAGCGACGCTGAGCGCCCGACCGGGCGCCGCTGCGAGCGGCGGAACCAAGCGCGCAGCGCTTGCCACAAAAAACAACATGCCCCGTCCGGCGCATATCGCTGGCGCGCCGGTTTGGTTAACGTCGCGCGCGATTGCCACCAAGTTGTAACGCCCGCCGCCTCGCGCGCGCCCGCCAGCGCCCGCGTGGCCGGGCCTCGCGGGGACCTGCCACATGACCAACCCATCTGCCGAGACCGCCTCCACCGCGCCGTCCCAGCCGGGCACCTATGACCTCTATGACAAGCTGCCGCCGCTGCCGGTGCCCTCGCTTGCCGAAACGCGCGAGCGCTATCTGGCGAGCGTGCGCCCGCTGGTGGACGACGCGACCTACACCGATGTCGTTGCCGCATTCGATGAGCTGATGGCGCCGGGCAGCACCGGCGAGATGCTGCAAAGCCACCTGGAGCAGCGTGGGCGTGACCGCGACAACTGGCTGGCCGGCTGGTGGGAGGATGCCGCCTACCTCGCCTACCCCGATCCGATCCCGATCAACTCCTCCATCGGCATCTCCACCGATGCGCGCGTAACGACCGGCGATCAGGTGGCACGCGCAACGGACGCCACCATGGGCGCGCTGGCGTTCTATAAGGAGATTATCGACGGCACCTTCCCGCCGGAGGTGCAGCGCAACGGCGCGCCGTTTGATATGACGCTTTTGAAGCGCTTCTACGGCACGACGCGACTGCCGGGCACGGACAAGGACCGGATCGTGACGCATGGGCCGGACGATGCCCGCCACATCGTCGTGTTCCGGGGTCAGCGGATTTATCCTCTCCAGGTGATCGATGAGGACGGCCGCTGGCTGAGCGAGGGTGAAGTGCGCGCGCACCTCACCGCAATCGTTGCCGCGTCGGATGCCGCTGACGCCGCCGGCACACCGGTGCCCTGGAACGTGGCTGCGTTGACGTCACGCGAGCGCAACACGTGGGCCGAGGCGCGGCTGGAACTGGCGAGCGATCCGACCAACCGCCAGACGCTCGACCTCATGGAACGCGCGTTGTTCCACTTGTGCCTTGATATCAACGCCTACCCTGATTTTACCTCCTTGGCGCGCGCTGCGCTGCACGGTGGCCGCGGCAACCGCTGGTTTGATAAATCCTTCTCGCTGATCGTCGATACGGACGGCCGCCTCTGCCTGCATGGCGAGCATTCACCGGTGGATGCGGGCACGTGGTGCCCACTGATGGACCGCATCGGGACGCCGCGCCATGATGTTGTGGACATCCCGGAGGGCCTGCAGGGCGTGGCGCCGCGCGCACTGTCATGGAACGTGGGCGAGGGACTGGCCGCCCGCATCGCAAGCGCAGAAGCCGCCCATCAGGCGGCCATCGACAACCTGGATTTGCAGGTCGTCCACTTCGACGCATTCGGCAAGAACCACATCAAGACGCTGAAAACCGGGCCCGACCCGATCATCCAGATGGCCTATCAGCTCGCCTATCGCCGCGTGATGGGGCGCACGCCGAAGACCTATGAGAGTGCGTCCACGCGGTCCTGCCGGCTGGGGCGGACAGAAACGATCCGCGTGGCCTCGCCGCAGTCGAAGGCCTTCGTCGATGCGATGCTGGAGGAGGGCCGCTCCGACGGTGAACGTCGCGAATTGCTGCGGGCGGCCTTTGCGGAGCATTCCATCCGCGCCCGCGATGCGTCGGCGGGATACGGCTCGGACCGGCATCTGCTGGGGCTCGCCCTGATGGCCAGGGAACTTGGCGTTGCGGCGCCACGATTGTTCTCCCTGCCGATCCACACCATGCCATGGGAGCTCTCCACCGCGCAGGTGCCGATGGCGGTGGCCATGATCAACCATTTCGGTCCGGTTTGCCCGCAGGGGTACGGCATCGGCTACGTGGTGAAGAACGACACGATCACCATGAACATCACCAGCTTCAGGGCGCACCCGGAGACGGACACGCAGAAGTTTGCCGATGCCATCGTGGCGGCGTTTCACGAGTTGAGCACCCTGCTGGTGGCAGAAGCTTAGACCGAAAATATCTGCGGAGGTCATCGAGACCTCCGCAGATGCTGTCAAAAACTGGCGGGCCAACCTGTCGCGCCTCCATCTCCCGCTCCTCCGCGTTGCAAGTCCGTCGGGCAATCAGCCTTAGACTTTGGTTTAACTGCAAGGAGTAGGACGATGGAAATTCATCCGTTGGGTCTGATGCCGCTGGCGACGTTTTCGCTGACCATGCTGTTCTGTGTGCGGGAGTGGCTTCGGTTGCGCGCAGAGTTGAAGGACGAAGGTAACACTGCCTGACCCCGAACGAATTTGGCCGTGGAGGCCGGCCCCGCATCGATGCACTAATGGTATTTAGGGAAGAAAATTGCAGGCGGCAGTGAGGCCCAGCTGCCGCCAAGTCTCAGACAGCAAAAGCACTCTTGATTTCCCCAGAAACAACTAATATTTATTCTTTCTCGAGAAAGGAATGCCCCATGTCGCAAGCGTTAGTCATCGACAATCGGGAACGGGCGCGGATCATGACCATGGCTGTGGTCCGGGCCGCCGAAAAGCTCAAGCTCTCCGGTAAGGATATGGCCTTGATGCTGGGTGTCTCGGAGGCGACTGTCTCGCGGATGCGCAAGGATGAGTTCTGGCTGGAAGAAGGCACCAAACCCTTTGAACTGGGCGCCCTGTTCGTCCGCCTTTTCCGGTCGCTTGATGCGATCACCGGCGGCGACAGCACGGTCGCGCATGCCTGGTTGCGCAATGACAACCGGGCACTTGGCGGTCGTCCACTCGATCAGATCAAAACGATATCAGGACTGACCCGTGGCCTTGCCTATCTGGATTCCAGACGCGCTCCGCTCTGAGCGGCAAGGTGTCAAAGGTGTCTTTTGGCGCTGCGTGGAGGCGCAGCACATCGTCTCCACGCTCGCGCTCGTTGATACGCTGGATGAGCAGCGCCTGCTCGAAGACATTCTGGAAGAGACCAAGCCGCCCGTGCCGCCGGACTGCGCGGGGTTGCATTATCTCTACATGACGCCGTTCCGCTACGGCCTCTATCCGAAAGGCTCGCGGTTCCGCCGCGCCGGACAGACGCCAGGCGTTTACTACGTGTCAGAAGAACCGGCGACCGCGATCATCGAAACCGCGTTTCATCTCTTGCTGTTCTACACAGACTCTCCGGGCACACCATTTCCGTCCCAGCCGACACAGCACACCGCTTTCGACGTGCCAGTCCGCACCGATGCCGCGATCGATCTCACATCGAAGCCCTTCAGCGACGCTGCTGAACTCTGGAGACATCCGTCAGACTACGAAGCGTGCCAACACTTGGAAGAGGTTGCACGCGCCGAGAACATCCAACTGATTAGCTATGCGTCGGTCCGCGATCCCGACCACAGCCCCAATGCCGCCATTCTCACCTGCGCCGCTTT
>CAZGNQ010000364.1:0-3493 GCA_964527285.1 uncultured Hyphomicrobiales bacterium
TCGCGGCGCTCCAGCGCGGTGAGATGACCGTTACGCCCTTGCAAACCTATGTCGCCAACGCCACTTGCGCTGCCTGATGGTGCGGGGCGTCGTTCGTCTTCTGGTGTCGCGCGTCTGACATTTGCTTTCCCCCGGCATCAAGCGCGTGAGCAAATGTCAGGTCCGGAACACGAGGTGCGGGGCGGAGCGGCCGGTAAACGGGGCCCGCTGGGTAAGACGGGCTGCACGCGGCTGGCCATCAGGAAAATTAGGGCGGACGGATTGGCAGGCACACCGCGCTGGCGTTAACCTGTTCGGTCTGCGCCGCTCGGGTTGGCTGCTGGACCGCCTTCGGTATCGGCCCAGGCTTGCGAAAGCCGAGCCAAAGTCCGGCAATGGGCCAGCGCGGCGCCTCTGCCATGGCCTGGCCCGCCGGCACCGCCTCTTGATCGCCCAACCTTCGTTGAGTGATCGACGTTCTTCACGAAGAAAACAAAACGCATTTTTGCAAAACAGGGAGTGCAATATGGCCGTTGATAAGGTCCCGATGACGCCTGAGGGCCACGCCGCACTGGAGAGCGAGTTGCAGCGCCGCAAACAGCAGGAGCGCCCGCGCATCATTCAGGCGATCGCAGAGGCGCGTGCCCACGGGGACCTGTCGGAAAACGCGGAGTATCACGCGGCCAAGGAAGCTCAGGCGCTCAATGAGGCGAAGGTGGCCGAGCTTGAGGACATCGTATCGCGCGCAGATGTGATCGACGTGAGCGCTCTGTCCGGCGACAAGGTCAAGTTCGGCGCGACGGTCAAACTGGTGGACGAGGATACCGACGAGGAAGTCAGCTATCGCATCGTTGGCGAAATGGAAGCCGATGTGAAGGACGGAAAGATCTCCATCACGTCGCCGATCGCGCGCGCACTCATCGGCAAGGGCACTGGCGACAGCGTCGAGGTGATCACGCCGAAGGGGTCGCGCTCGTACGAGATCCTCGACGTCGCGTTCAAGTAGATCAGGCAAAGGTGGGCTAAAGCGCCCGTTCACGGGGCGGACGTGCGGTCCGTGCGGGAGGCAGACCTGCGATCCGTGCGTCCGCGTGTGACGTTCGTGGCTGTTTCGAGCTTGTCCGGCTCAAGCGCGAACGCCGGACAACCTCGTATTCCTGGTTGTCCGTCATTCTACCGCCCCGGGCCATCCCAACTGCAGCGGACGGACGTCAACCTTGGCCGCTGGTCGTGCCAGACGACGCCGGACCAACGCTTGGCACGGACGACGACCCGCTCTGGTCGGACGCTGCCGCACCGGCGCCACCGGTGGCTGGCCCGCTGGGTGTTTTGGCCTGACCGGCAACCCGCGCACGGATTGCGCTTGCCTGCCGGCCCAGAGCACCGAGATTGGGACGACGCGCCAGGAGCTGCTCAAAGCGCGAGCCTCTGGCCGCGTCAGCGGTGTTTGCCGCTTGCCCTGGTCCGTTGCCATAAAGAGGCCCTGACCCGAGATCGCTCGCGGCTGTGTTGGCGGGCTGTTGGACAAGGCCATCTGACGCGCCCACAGCCGGATTGGGCTGGCCCGGGCTCATCTGACCAGAGTTGCCCTGGGGAGCAGATGAAGCCCCCGTCCCGAACGGTTGGCCTGCCGGCGGCAGCGGCTGCGTGGTCCTCTGAAACCCTGAAGCATCAGCGCCTTGCGACATCGGCATCGCTTGAGGGTTGGCGCTTTGCTGCCCCGCTGGGCTGCCGCTTTGCTGCCCCACAAAGCCATCGGCAGGCTGGCCCCATTGCGGCTGGGCCGGTGCGCCGGTGCCGAGTGGAAGCGTTTGCGTGTTCGCCGGGGCCGGCTGTGTCGGCTGTGTCGGCGCGCCAGTCTGTTGATACGCGTCGGGCCCGGTTTGCCCCGTCTGAGCGGGCGCAAGCGCCGCGTCCCCCCCGTTCTGCTGGTCGCCGGCGCGGCCTGTCTGGCGCACCAACGTCGTGTCCACCCCCATGCGCTCCTGGGCCAGCGTGGTGCGCTCGCGTTCATCGCGCACAAGCAACGCATCGATGATCAGCGGCCGGCCAGCGGTCACCCCTTGCACCGTCGTCGCGTTTTCCGCGAGCAGACGCGTCACTGAGCCCCCAGTGACCATCCGCGCCGCGTGGAAAACGATGATCGCTGGCGCCGCCAATGCAATGGCGCCGAACCAGAACGAGGCATGGTTCTGGATGCCGAACGTGCGCTCGAACCTGAAGGCAAAAGAGGCAATCGCGCCGGTGATATCCCAGTCACCGAAGGTCTGCGGCCCGAAGCTCGTGATGTTGGCTCCGTAAACGGTGGCGACGAAGACACCGAGGGCAAGCAGGAAGGGCACCGAGAAACGCATAACAACATGATCCGCTTGGAGCTTTGGACGTCCAGTTACCCAGCTTACGGGGCCGGATGCAAGAATCGGTTGACGCGGGCGTCCCGGACGTTGGTGCCAAATTCATTTGAAATTAATGCATGGCCCCCGCGAAGCGCCTCTGTTGGCCGCCAAACCAACGCGTTGGCCAGACCGAACGCAGGCGCGGCCCTCACGATTCATCGCCCATTTCCAGTCACGCGAGGTCGGTCGCCCACCGCCCATCACCCCCCACGCACCCATCACCCAAAGGCAGGTCGCCGTCAGTCAGTCACGACGTCAGTCACCATGGGTGGTGGACACCTTCCAGAGCTCTTTGTGACGGCCCTGCGCACGCAGCCAAAGATGGCGCGCATCTTCCGCGAAACGCGAGCGCGCAACCAGAGCGCGCTCTGCCGGCGTGGCCGCCCAAGTGCGAAACCCTGCACGCGAACGCCGCGTGGTCGAAATGGGCGCGGCATGTCCGAAGATGCGCGCAACACGGGCCTGCCACCAGGCGTGGTCGTGCAGCGTGACGTGCGCGTTTCGGCCGTCGGCCAGTGTGTGATTGGATGGCTTGGTGTCGATCACCAACAGCGCACGTGGCGCGAGGCTCGCCATCTGGCCCATCACGTCGTCCAAGTCCGCTTCCGGAATGTGCTCCAACACGTCGATGTTGATCAGCAGATCAACGGGTTGCGTGGGCAAAGCATCATAGGCCGGAATGGCCGGGTCATAACGATGGAGCGCCACGTCAGGACCAAGGTCCAGGGCATCCAGAAACCGGCTCTGACCGCAGCCGAAATCAATGATGGAGCGTGGGGCGCAGGCCCTGATCCAGGGGCGCAGGAAGCGGAGGTATTTGACGGAGCTGGTGCCGTAGACCCGCGTTTCGTGCGTGGAGCGATAGTGCTCCAGCAGTTCCTGGCTCGTGCTCATGCGGATGCCCCCCGACGGCTGGCGACCCTGGTCACGCTCGCGCAGCTTGCCTGCAGAAAGGCAATCCGTGGGAGACCAGGAAAGCGCCGTCTTCTGGCCGATAACGGCCCGCGACGGCACTCCGGTGCTGATGGCGCAGGATGCGCCTTACCGCGTGCGTAGCAATCGACATCACACGGAGCAACTGAGGAGGGGGCTAACGGCCGATCGCCTGGGACCAACCG
>CAZGNQ010000365.1:0-3484 GCA_964527285.1 uncultured Hyphomicrobiales bacterium
CCAGTCGGATCGCGCCGATGAGCTTGTAGTTGCTCAGCATCTTGTCGGTGAAGGCGATTGTGCCCTCCGGCACGGCTATCTGACGCCCAGCGCGGTTGAACACGCGTGCGGCATAATCACCCGCAAAGGCGCCCAACTCCTGGGGTCCGAGATCACCGCTCGCCAACGCGTCGGCCCACCCTTCGGGATAGCCAATGCCGAGCCGGCGGGCGACGGCACCGACCGCCTGGTCCAGGAACACAACCTCACCGGTTGCAAAGACCTGCGGATGGCTCGCCAGAATTTGCTCCAGCAATGTGCTGCCGGAGCGCGGAAGACCCACGATGAAAATCGGGCGCGGCCCCTCCCACCCGTCCGGTTGCGCATCGCCCGGTGCGAGTTTGCGTGTGAGCGCAGGGGAGAAGGCGCGCGCAATCGATTGTGTCAGCCCCTCGACCACTTTCGGGTCATAGGGCACCTGTCGGGCCTGCGCTGCGTTGGCTGCCTGGGTGTGTGCAAAAGCCTCGGCGTACTGGCCAAGATCTTCGTGCACCTTTGCCAGACCGTAGTTGAGCTGAGCCTGAGCGCCGGCTGACAGGTTGGGCGAGGCCAACAGCCGCTCCATGGCCTGCGCCTCTTCGCCAAACTCGGTGTGCTTCTGACCGAATGCGAGCAGGCGGTGGGTCGCCGCCGCATCAGGAGAGTGCGCGAGGCCTGCGCGATAGGCCGCCAGGCCCTCCGCAACGGCGCCGCGCGCCAGCAATTCCGACCCGATGCTTGAATGGATTGCGCCTTCTTCCTCAGGCTGGCTCTGGCGTGCAGCCTTCAGGGCCTGTTGGTAGGTTTTCAGCGCCTCGTCCGACAGATCGAGCGCGTTCAGCGCACGGCCGTAATCGTGCAACGCCGCCGCATTGCGCGGGGCGCGCGCGACAACGTCCTGAAGCACCAGCACAGCGTCATGCGCATTGCCGCTCTCGCGCAGGCCATCACCATAGCTCGCCAGGGTCTCAAGATCGTTGGGTGCCAGCTCCAGAGCGCGGCCATAGCGCGCCATGGCGTCCTGGATGAGGCCGGCGCGCACACAGCATTCAGCCAGGCGGACAAGTGCCTTGACGTTGCGCGGTTCCAGCTTGACCGCTGTTTCATACGCGTTCAACGCGCCGGGCCGGTCGTTCTGCTCCTCCAGAGCCTGGCCCAGGTTCATGTGGCCCATGGCCGCCTTCGGCATCAACGCGATGGCTTTTCGCGCCGCCTCGCCCGCCGCCTGCGGATCGCCGCTCGCGCACAACGCCACGCTCAGGTTGTTGAAAGCACCGCCCATATTGGGGTCGAGCCGGATCGCGGCGTGATAGGCCTCCAGCGCCTCACTCATGCGGCCCTGTTCTCGCAACGCTTCACCGAGGTTGTTGTGCAGCAGCGGAAGCGACGGGTTTCCCGCCAGCGCGGTGCGGAAAAAGCGCTCCGCAGGTTCCGCATCGCCCAGGCGCAGGGCGACAAGCCCCATCAGGTGGTTCGCATCGACGTTGTCCGGCATGGCCTTGAGCACGGGGCGCAGATGCTTGCGGGCCCGCTCGTAGTCGTCGGCCTCAAAGGCCGCGAGGCCAGCGCGGAACTCACCGGCCAGTTTTGACGACACGCGCTGGCCCGTTCTGGCGGCTTTGGGTGAGCGTGCGGTCATGCGCGTCCTCGTTTGCCTGAGGCTGACGGACTGGCCCTTGCGGGCGTACGGTCCGTTGGTCGGTGCTGGGCGGCGGCGAACGAGCCGCGACATCGGCTTTGCACCAGAGGCCCGCGCCTATCGCAATTTCGCAGCGATTGCCAACGTGGTTGCAGCGCGCTCCCAAGTTGCCCGGCCAGCGCGTTAACCATGGATCAAGCGCCTCAATCCGCCACAGTCGTTAGACAATTCACAACACACTCTATGCGTGTAAAAATGCGAAAAGCTCGCATAGCGTGCGTTAATGGCTCGGTTGTTAGGATATCCCAATCGTCGAGCCAGGAGTGAGTTGATGATGTATGCACTGATTGTCGAGGATGACATTCTGCAAGCGCAGATCGCGCGGGAGCATTTTGAGCGTCTTGGGTATCACACCTCAACCGCGACGTCGCTGGCCAAGGCCCGTGCCTACCTGCGCCACCGGCTCGATCTTGTGCTGATCGACATCAACCTGCCCGACGGTTCCGGACTGGACTTCGCCCACGAACTGCGGGCGGAGCCACGCCATGGCGACACCGACGTCATTGTCGCGTCCGTGGCCGACGAGATCCCCAACGTTATGCGCGCCTACGACGATGCCAAAGCGATGACCTTCATCAGCAAGCCCATCCGGTGGCGCGACCTGCTTCATCTGCTCGAAGCCGTGCACTCGGAAAGGGACAGTTCCGGGCGAGAAATCCATGGGCGCAGTTTATTCCCTGCAGCCGGCTGAGCCGGCCACACGCAACATCACGGAAGACTTTGGGCATGTCGGCGTTCGCGTCGATGCAGAGGCCCGTACGGCGACGTTCACGATCCGGTACACCGGACGACCGAATTTTTCTCTCGATGTGCTGCGCTCGCTCCAGCGGGCACAAACCTATGTGCGGGAGCACTACTGGCGGGCCTGGTTCACACCGCACCGCTTTGATTTGCTGATCTGGACCGCCGAACATCCTGAGGTGTTCAATCTGGGCGGCGATCTGGCGTTTTTCCTGCGCTGTCTCGAGGCTGGGGATCGCAAGGCGCTGAGCGGCTATGGCCGGCTCTGCGTCGAAGTGGTGCACACCAACTACATCTCCATGGGGCTGCCCGTGCTGACCGTTGCCGACATCCACGGGGACTGCCTCGGCGGCGGTTTTGAGGCTGCACTCTCGTGCGACGTACTGCTTGCGGGCGAGAAGGCGCGGTTCGGTTTTCCTGAATCACTCTTCAATTTGTTTCCCGGTATGGGCGCGACGTCCATGCTGACCCGACGCATTGGCTATGCGGCTACGCGGCGCTTGCTGCTGGAGGGACGCGTGATGGGCGCGGCGGAGACCGTGGAGGCCGGCCTTGCCGATGCGGTATTGTCTGGCGAAAAGCCCGAGGCGCGACACAACGCGCTGGAGGGATTACGCCGCCGGCTGACCAGCGAGATGTACACTCGCCACAACCTGAAACGTGCACTCGCGATCAGCCGGGCTGAGCTCGACGACACCGTCGACGCGTGGGTCGAAGCCGCTTTCAGGCTCAATGCGCAAGACATCCGCCGCATGAAGCGGTTTGCCACAGCGCAGAGCCGCCTGTGAAATGGCGGTGGTGAGCCGCGCGCGCCGGACCGCTCGGCCGCCTGGGCCCCCAAACGGCCGGCGGCGGATCTCAGTGAAACTATGCCTCAGTGCGTGCTGTTGCGGCCTGGATTGGCAGCGGAGGTCCGGGTCACGCGCGATACGCCGAAGTGCGGTGCGGCCCAGGTCTCGCCCGCAAGGCCCGCGTCAACCATGTCGGTCGGCTGCGTGTTCTCATCAGCCAAGCCCTGCCGCGGCT
>CAZGNQ010000366.1:0-3475 GCA_964527285.1 uncultured Hyphomicrobiales bacterium
GGATCGTTCCGACATCATCGACGGTGTAGACGCGCGATAAGCTCGGCTGGCCATAGACGAAGACGCGGAGCTGGTCGCCCGTATCAAGACGATAGCGGGTGTTCTCAACCGCGAACGCGGCATCCTGGACAGGGCTGCGCTTCAACAGAGCCGCCATCTGCCGGCGAAATTGCGCTCGTCCTTCGGGAATGTAGGGGTGGCTGACCGGGGCGGGCCGGCCAATTTTCATCTCCGCGGTGTCCGGGCCGCCCGGGACGATGGCCCCGTCGGCATAGGCAATATCGTCGGACGTGGCGGGACCTGCGCCATCCGTCGGCCCCATGTTGCGATCGGCATCATATGCCAGCGCCTGCGCGATGACAGCGTCATCGTCGCTCATCACGTTCGTGCCGATGACATGGGCCCGGTGCGTCTGGGTGCAGCCAGCCCCGGCGAGGGTGGCCACGAGCGCCGCCGCCATGACCGCTGATCCGGGGCGTTTTGCGCGCATTGACATCGTCGTCTCCCAGCAAGCGCTTGCGGGCGACGCACCACAGTTGTTCAGCGCCGCCACATTCACCAATGACGCTGGAGGCTAGTTGAGCACGGTTAACAAACATTGAGCGGGCGTGCGGTTATCGCACAGCGCTCACGATTTATTAGGGCCTGACGGGCAAGCTGACCATCATTGCGGCGGGGCGTGGACGCGCTGCGCAAAGATTATCAGTAACGGGCCTGGGCTGCGGCCTGGGCGCCAGCGTCAGGGAGCCGTGCCATGGCCAGGCAGACAGCAACCCAACCGATCCGCTCGTCCAACGAGCGCTCCGTCTGGTCTGCGATCATCGGATCGATGGGTTACATTTCCGGTGTGGTGCTCCTGTCCGCCGCCATTGCCTATCTGGCTGTGTCTTCGCTGACACCGCGCTTTGCCGCGCAGACCGACATCCTTGTGAAACAGGCCCGCGTGTTGCCCGATGCCGGCGCGTCTGGCTACAGCGCGCCCATCAGTCCCGAGAGCCTGTCGACACAGGCTGCCCTGGTTGGATCGGCCGCCGTCATCGGCCCAGTGGTCTCTGACCTGCGCCTCGACACAAGGGCTGACTGGCTACGCGCAGAGCCGCTCACCGGCACACTCGGCGAGATCTTCGGCTGGTTTGGGCTTGGCAGGCTTGTTGATGACCGTCGTTTGGCCGCGCTCGATCCGGTGGCGGATGCCGAGCAAGTGGCAACGATGCTTGTCCAGCGCGGCCTCACAGTGACGCCGAATGCCGAAACCGGCGTTCTTACATTGGACTTTGAGGCGGTGGACCCCGACCTGGCCGCAGCCATCGCGAACGGGCTCGCGGAACGCTACATCGCCTGGCAGTCGGAGCGGACGGCGCGTGAAACAGACGGGATGCGCGTCTGGCTCGACAACCAGATCAAGGCTTTGGAACGCGACATCGCGCAAGGTGAGGCCGCGGTGCGTGCGTCAGCGCAAAACGCAAGCGAACCCGCGCCGTCGGCTGCCGCCGGTGAGGCAACCGATCCAGCCGAACCTGAGGCGTCGGCCGTTGATGCAGCGCTGGTGAAGCAACTGGATGCGGCGCGCGACAAGCTCGGTACGGCCAAGTCAGCCGCTGAGGCCGTGCGAACGGCCGTCCTGGAGCGGAATTACGACAGCATCCCGCCAACGGTTGCCAGCAACCTGCTTCAACGTCTTCTGGCAGAACGCTCGCGGCTCCGCAGGGATGTCGATCAACTGAGTGCGACGCTCCTGCCCCGCCATCCACGCATGCGTCAGCTTCGAGATGAGCAGGCAAGCATCGTCCGGCAACTGGCCGGCGAGGCTGACCGGATCGCCGACGTGGCCGCAAAGACGTTGAAAGACGCCGAGCGCGCCGTTGCGGCCTTGGAAGCGCGCGCGGCCACGCAGAAGCAGACACAGCGCACGGCCACAATTCGCCAGGTGGCGGCAACGCAGGCCGCAAACCTGGAACTTGAGCTGAAGACCAAACGCGAACTCCTCACCAAGTACCGTGAGCGCCTCGCTGCAACGCAGGCGCAGGCAACGGCCGAGGTCGGCCCCATATTTGCCCAGGTGATCCGCAGCGCCGAGGTGCCGAGCGCTGCGTTCTTTCCTCGGAAATGGCCTCTGGTTGCGCTCATCGTTGCCATCGCGCTTGCGTTCGCGCTGTTGGCCACGATCGTCGGCGCTGCGCTGGCGAATTCGCGCGCACGCCAGTCGGCCCTTGCGGCAGACGTGGCGGCCGCGGCTGAGGCTGAGGAGGCGTTTCACCGCTTCGGGCTCGGTGATGACGTGAGCACCACTGCAGCCGACGGGCTGGAGCAACAGGTGTTGGATCCCGAACTGGCCGCCCGTCTCGACGCCATTGAGGCGCATTTGGCGACGGCCGGGCGCCACCGTGGTGAGGCGGCACGCCCCGCCGATGGGCAGGTGGTTGCACACCAAGGCAACGGCGCCAGCGCGAACCAGCAGCATGGCGGCCATGAACGCCCCGCCGATGCGTACGCTGAGCGGCACGTCCGCAACACCGGGCCGCAGGGAGATCCGCTGCAGGCATCCCAACATCCACCGATGGGCTCCGACGCCTGGAGAGCGTAGGCAAAGCCGGTGGCACGGACGGGCAAAGCGCTGTAACAGCATTGCTGAGCGGCCGTCGCAGTGCCGCGGCTTTCAGGGCTCGCCATCGGCCCGCTCAGCGTCTGGGATCGCCCGTGATCACTCCGCCCTCGCGCGTCTTCAAAACGGCCATTGATCTGCTTTCGGTTGGTCATGCCTACCGCTTCGTGGAAGGTCTCACGAGCGGCGTTGGCGTGTTTTTCACCCTGCGCCAGGTGGCTGACGCGCCGCTTTCGCACCATGATCCCCTCTGGCCGATCAAGATTTCGACCCGGCAGCTCGATCTGGCCATCGAGGGGGTGCTCGATGCTGGCTACGATGTGGTTCCGCTGGAAGCGGCCGCGCAACGGCTCAGCGAGGGCAACTTCGAGCAGCGCTTTGCGTGTTTCATCGTGGAAGACGGCTATCGCGATACCCTTGCGCTGGCCCATCCGGTGTTCCGGCGTGCCGGTACGCCCTACGCGATTGCGGTGGCCAGTGAGGTGACCTCCGGCTTCGGGCGCTTCTGGTGGCTGGGGTTGGCGCACATCCTGGAGAACGTGGATCGGCTGTCCTACACGCTCGATGGTGAGCGCTATGATGTGAACACGGGCTCGCTTGTTGAGAAGGAAGCGGCCTTCCGAGCGATCGCAGGCGTGCTGGCGGAATGGCCGGTGGGCGATGCGTTCGCGTTCGTGCGCAACATCGGGCGCGGCCTCAGCTTCGATCCCGCCGAAATGGCGCGCGACATCACGCTTGATTGGGAGGACCTCTTGTTCCTCTCGCGCGATCCACTGGTGAGTATAGCAATGCAGCCCGCCGCTTCCATCGGGCTTGCGGATCTCGGTGCCGCCGAGGCGCGCGCGCAGTTGGAGAGTTGCGGGCGAATGATCC
>CAZGNQ010000367.1:0-3473 GCA_964527285.1 uncultured Hyphomicrobiales bacterium
CCGCGGGCCGATCCGCAACAACGGATGGGCTCTCGCCGATCAACCGTGAGACCTCGGCAAAGGCGGCTGCGTTGGCCGCCATTGTCGCACTCGAAGCGCTGTCCGCAGCGGCGGCAGGTGCCTGCGGTGCGGTTGCCACCGGTGCCCCCCCGGTCTCGGCCGGGCCTTGCGTCGGCTGGCGTGACAGATCACCGTCACCGGCAGGCGTCCGATCACTGGAGCGCGTCTGGATCCGGTTGGCGCTTTGTGAAACCGGCGTGGGCTGCCACTTGGCGACGAAGTCATTGACACGCTTCAGGTCATCATCGGAGAGCGTCGCGCGCAGCAGGTCGCGGCGGCGGGCCGCTTCCTTGTCACCGCCCGCAGCAGCGATGGAGAACCACTGGTAAGCAAGTGTGGCGTTGCGCGCGAGGCCAAGCCCGTTCTGATGCAGGATCGCCAGGTTGAATTGGCTGTCGCTGAGCCCGTAGCGCGCCGCTTTCTCGAACCACTGGGCGGCCGTCACATAATCCGCCGTGCCACCACCGCTGGCCGCCAGCACCGCGTAGTTGTGCATGGCTTTGACGTTCCCCTGGTCCCCGGCACGTCGATACCAGGTGCGGGCTGCGGCCAGGTCGCGGGCAACCCCGAGACCACGCTCATAGTGCGTGCCGAGGCGATACTGGGCCGGCGCATATCCCGCCGTGGCCGCCTGCTCGAACCAATGAATTGCCTTGGCGACGTGGTCCATCGCTTCAGGCGTCTTTGGCCGGCTGCCGCCAAGGCTGGCGAGGCGGGCAGCCACGTCATACTGCGCGCTGACATCACCGCTGGCAGCGGCCATGCGGGTGTCAAGCGGACCTGCGGCAGCAGGTGGCAGCGCAAGTGCTGGGCTGGCCGCCGCTGGCGTGTCGGTGGTGTCAGCATCGGGCGCATAGGCGGCCGGGCTGACCATGGCGTCCGAACCGCCGTGCTCACCCGTGGCACTGCCGGAATGTCCGGCGCCGGCGAAGGCACCATCGACGGCCACGGGTGCGGACACACCCGCCATCGTTGCATCGCTCGCGCCAAGCGCTGCAGAGGACGTTGCCCCCTCAACACCCGCCTGCGATGACGCCGTCAGTGTGCGCTCCGGCGACACGTTCGCCAGCACAAGCCCGAGGGCTGACGTCAGCAGCAGGGCCCCGCCGATCATCAACACCGGCTTGGGATCGGACTTGCGGAATGAGAAAAAGCTGCGCTTCGCGGGCTGCTCACCGGCCGCCTCACTGCCATTGGCAAGCCCGGTCTCAACACCAGGCGCCACAGCTTGACGCGTGCCAGACCGTGGCTCGCTCTTAACGACGCGCCCGATGGCTGCCTGGATCCCGGCGCGCTGCTGAGCCGACGTCGCCTCATCCATTTCGGCGTTCTTGGACGCGTTGCGGCTGAGGCGTTCGCGGGCCACCTGAGCGGCGCGCTTTGCTGCGGCGATGAATGCATCCTTATCCGTGAGGCGCGCGGAGGACTGCTGCTCAGGGGCAACCGCAGCCTGTGGCACCTCTGTGCTTGGCCCTGCCTGTTCAACGGCTGCCGTGCCAGCGGACGGCGCGAAGGCCGCCGCGGGTTGTGTCGGTGCAGCGGGCTGTACCGGGGCTGACGGTGCCATTGATGGCATCTGGCCCTGCATCTGGAACGGGGTTTCTCCGCCCGCCTGCGTGCCCATCGGAGGCGTGTCGGGCACAAAGGCCGGTGCGGTCGCCTGGCGCGTTTCAGCCTCGCCAGCGAAGGGTGCCGCGACGGCCTCAGGCGTCGCCCGCGCACCGGAGAACAGCGGCGGCGATGCTTCATTGGCCATCAGCGGCTGATCGATTGTCGGGGCTACCGCGCCAGAGACGCTCGCTTGCTCTGCCGGATAAACTGACTGAGCCGCGGCCGGCTGGTCTGCAAATGCCGGCGCCATAGCTGCAGCTGGCATCGCCGCCGATGGAAAGTCCAACGCGGAGGGCTGGTCATCCACCTCGTCGTCAACGACCTCAACCTGAGCGGCGAATTGATCGAACCGCTGCGCGAGCGCCTGCACGACGCCCCGCAACTCATCCAGCTTCTGATCCAATTGCGCCTGACCACTGGCATGGCTGCTGGCCTGGCTCGCCAATTGGCCGGCGACCTTTTCGGCCACCGTCTCCGCGACGCTATCAAACGCCGGCCCGTCCAGTGAAGCCGCCGTCATGGTGGCCTGCGCGGCCTCGTCCTGCATGGCGTCGCGCTCGTCCGCCTTTGCCAGCAGTCGCGAGAGCTGCTCGTGCAAGGTCGCAAGGCGTTCATCAATGGCGGGTGTGCCGACCGCACTGGCAGCCGATGCGCCGGCCTCCATGCCCCGTGCATCAAACGCAGCGTTGACCGCTTGGCTTGCCGATTGTCCCACAATGCCCGGCAGATCTTCACGCAAGCTGCCCATGTCATCGACGACCTGGGCAACAGCGTCCTCCAGCACCTCGATGCGTGCGGTCTCTGCACCAATGCGCTCGACCTGATCGGACAGCGTTCCAAGGTGCTGCTCCATGGCCCCGAGGGCCTCCGGGCTGACCGGTGAGCCGCCAAACGCAGCGAGGCGCTCGTCGATCTGGTCGAAGCGTGCGGCGAAGCTGGAGATGTCGGTTGTGTCGGACTTGTCGATCACCGACCGGCGGATATCGTCGGCCAAGGCATCGACGCGCGTGGTCAGGCGTTCCATCGCATCGTCCCCGATGACCCCGGTTGAGACGAGGCCCATTGCAGCCGGGGCGGCAGCGGCAGGCGCAACAAATGCCGTCAGGGCTTCTGCGTCCTGCCGCGGTTCGGCATCGGCCACGCCGGGCGCGTCGTCCGCTGACATGCCTCGGTCTGAGGACGCGTCATCTTCGGCGCCGTGGTGCACCTCGAAATCGCCGGCTTGCGCGGCTGGGATGAGGGGCTCCTGCGCCCCGTCGTCGTCCAGACCCAGAGCCTTCGCCACATCGCCGGAAAGTGCATCCTCGGCCGAGCGGTAGGCCGCCATCAACGCGCCAGCGGTCTGCGCATCCCAATCCATCGGGCTCGACTGTGCCTGCGCGACTTTGGACACGCCTGTGTCGGCGTCCCATGCACTTGCCGGGCGGTCGGCGTGGCTCGTGGCGTGTTCTGCTCTGTCGGCCTGATGGCCCACATTGCCGTGGTTGCCGTTGCGGTCTCCACCAGCCGGATCGTCAGCGTTGCCGTTGCCATCGCCCATCATATCGCTGCCCATGTCGTCATTCTGAGGGCCCTCATTGCCCGCTGCAGCGACGATCGCAAAGGCGCCACCGGCTTGCCTGGCGTGCGGAGCGCTGGTGCGCAGATGCGCTTCAAGCGCTGCGTTGGCCGCGCGGTCGCTCAGTGCCGTGCGCACGCCGGAGTAGATCGACTGCAGGCTGTCGCGCGCCGAGCGCTGAATGAAGTCTTCCGATTCCGCTTCCGCCGCATCGGACGGGCGGCGATCGATTTCAGCCTCGACA
>CAZGNQ010000368.1:0-3434 GCA_964527285.1 uncultured Hyphomicrobiales bacterium
CCTCAGCTTCGATCCCGCCGAAATGGCGCGCGACATCACGCTTGATTGGGAGGATCTCTTGTTCCTCTCGCGCGACCCACTGGTGAGCATTGCGATGCAGCCCGCCGCTTCAATCGGGCTTGCGAATCTCGGTGCCGCCGAGGCGCGCGCGCAGTTGGAGAGTTGCGGGCGAATGATCCATCGGATGCTTGGCATCCGTCCGCGCCATTTCTGCTACCCGAGCCTGACCGACCAGCGGATCACGCCACGCGACACGCTTATGCTGCGCGAACTCGGCTTCGAGTTGGCCATCAGTTACGACGAGGGGCTGATTTATGACCATCACGCCGGAGATCGCTGGACGCTGCCGCGCGTGACGCTCACGCCGGCGCTGTGCGATCCAACAACGATCGGCGTTGTTCTGAGCGGAGCGCCGCACCGACTGTCTGAGCGCCTCTCACGGCGGCGCAAGGCGGCCTGATTACGCTTTGCGCGTCGGCGATGACGCCCACCCCTGGCAGCCTGACCCGCGCCCCGGTCGCACGCTGATCCGGACAGGCATGGGCGCAGAGGTGCCGCAACCCCAACATGCCTGTGTCCAGTCAGTATCAGACCCGCTTCATCTGATAGCCCAGCGTTGCGCCAATCACGGGCAGGAACGGCACGATGTTGCCAGGAATGCTGACGCCGTCGATGAAGCTGACGATGAGCGGCAGAGCGGCGGCGATGGCCGAGATGACGAGCGTGGTCGTGAGCGTGGCGCCTCCCGGGCGCGGCGTCTCCTTGAGGACCTCCGACCCAATGAAGCCCACGAGCCAGACGATGATGGACGTGACGATCACCAGTGCGATCAGGCGGATGTCGCCCGAGAGCGGCACGTACTTCATGGCAAAGCTGGCACCTTGATAGCCGAGCACCAGTTGCAGCAGGATCAAGACAAGGCGGGGCAGCATGGCGTTTCCCTGGTCATGGGGGCGACCGCACGGCCAATGCCGGATCGCGGCCGCAGCGCGGTCGAGATGGTTGTGTTGGGGGATGACGTGATCGGTCTGTCGTTAGAAGGCAGCGTGAGCGGCGTCTGAAGCGCGCGATACTTCGGCGCGCGATACTTCGGCCAAGTCTGAGCCGCGACCACCACCCGCCCGGCGCTAGTTTGCTGGCTCGACCACATTGTCTTTCACGCCGCCCAGTGCTGTGGCCAACAGCCCGGCGTCCGTTCCGATTGTCACCACGTCCCACCCCGCATCGGCGACCCGAACGCAGTAGGCCGGCGAATTGCAGAAAATCCAGGCAAAACGACCCGCCGCTTGTGCTTTGGCAGCCAGTGGCCGTATCGCCGCAACGACCTGATCATCTTCAATGTCCCGGCGACCAAGCAGGGACAGGGAGAGGTCGTTGGGTCCGATCAAAATGCCGTCGATGCCGGGTGTGGCGATGATCGCATCGCACGCCTCAAGGGCGTCCTGCGTTTCGATCTGAGCGATGGCAAAGGTCGCCGCGTTGGCGATCTCAACGTCCTTGCCGATGCCCGCGACGTGCTCGGCCCGGTAGGGGCCGAAACTGCGCGCACCCAGCGGGGGATACTTTGCCGCCTCGACAAGGCGACGCGCATCTTTGGCGCTGTTGACCATCGGCGCGACGACGCCACGGGCGCCAGCGTCCAGGGCTCGTCCGATGACTCCGGCTTCGAGCACAGGAACACGAACGATCGCGGCCGCACCGCCGGCCTGTGCGGCTGAGCAGGCGCCGGCTGCGTTGGCCGCATCAAAGGCGCCGTGTTGGCCATCGATGAGGCAGAGCGGTGCGCCGGACCGTGCAGCGATCTCAATGGCCAGCGGCGCGCCGAGGGTATGCCAGGTTGCCAGTGCCGGTGTCCGGTCCGCCAGCAGCGTGTGCAAGCGTTCCCGCGGGGTGGCTGACGTCTGCACGTTCGTTTCCGTCACGGCGCCTGTCCCCCTTTCCAGCAACCCGGGTCCGCCTGCTCGGTGTGCTCGAGCTTCGGATTGCCCGGCCCTTGTCGACCGCCCGGCCTGGCGCAAACCGGACAAGACGGCGTGCGATCGGCCCTGGGTGACGTCAGCCCTCCTTGGAGACCTGCTCCACCGCGACTGCCATCTTCTCATCGAGCGCAGCGCGGATGTCGGCTTCGGTCTTGTCGACACCTTTGGCGTTGAGATCGCCCAGCACCTTGCGCACGACGTCATCGTCGCCGGCTTCCTCAAAGTCGGCCTTGATGACTTCCTTGGCGTAGGCATCGGCCTCGTCGCCCGTGATGCCCATCAACTCGGCCGCCCACAGGCCGACCAGCTTGTTGCGCCGCGCGGTCGCCTTGAAGCGCAACGTTTCGTCGTGCGCGAACTTTGCCTCGTAGCCACGTTCGCGTTCATCAAAGGTGGACATGGTGCCTCCTGGTTTGCTCGTGTCCCACCGTATTGCCGACACCGGCGGCGGACGTCCATGCTGCGGATCAAATCACTGGAACGCCAATCACCGTCGTTGACCTGACCCAGGCTATCGTGGACCGGTCCCGGCCCTTTGTTGGCCTCGTCGGGCCCGTCTTCGGCGACCGGGCGTCAGCGCCCTGATGCTTCGCTTGTGCGCCAAGATGGGGCTGTCGCAAAGCTGGTATTTCGCGATTGCGCGAAGCTGGTGTAGTGACGCCCGGACATCGCGGGGCAGCCACACCATATTGACCGCATCGCAGCGTGCGAGTGTCCGTGCCCCAGGGCCGGAACCGACGACGCTGTGAACCGGCATACTGCCCTCATTTCTCGAAGGACACCAATATGAGCCGTCGCAGGCGGATCTACGAAGGCAAGGCCAAGATCCTCTATGAAGGCCCCGAGCCTGGCACTCTCGTTCAGCACTTTAAGGACGATGCCACCGCATTCAACGCCCAGAAGCACGACGTGATCGAGGGCAAGGGCGTTCTCAACAATCGGATCAGCGAGTACCTGTTCAAGCGGCTCGGCGAGATCGGCATCCCCACACATTTCATCCGCCGGATGAACATGCGTGAACAGCTCATCCGTGAGGTGGAGATCATCCCGGTAGAGGTCGTCGTGCGCAACGTCGCCGCCGGCTCGCTGGCCAAGCGTTTGGGTCTGGAGGACGGCAAGACGCTGCCGCGATCCATCGTCGAATTCTATTACAAGTCCGACGAACTCGGCGACCCGATGGTGACCGAGGAGCACATCACCGCGTTCGGCTGGGCCAATCCCCAGGAGATCGATGAGATGATGGCCATGGCGCTGCGCATCAACGATTTCATGTCAGGGCTGTTCTTTGGCATCGGCGTGCGGCTGGTGGACTTCAAGGTCGAGTTCGGCCGGCATTATGAAAATGACATGATGCGGATTGTTCTCGCCGATGAGATCAGCCCGGATTGTTGCAGGCTGTGGGACGTGGTGAGCGAGGAAAAGCTCGACAAGGATCGCTTCCGGCTCGATCTGGGG
>CAZGNQ010000369.1:0-3429 GCA_964527285.1 uncultured Hyphomicrobiales bacterium
TTGCCGCCCAGCATGTAGTTCGATCGAATGATGGTGGTGTTGCGGCCGGTGTTGCCGCCGCCGAGCCAGCCCTTCTCGATCATTGCGATGTTCTTGATGCCATGAACGGCGGCCAGGTAGTATGCCGTCGCGAGCCCGTGCCCGCCGCCGCCGACAATCACGACCTCGTACGATTTGCGCGGCGCGACCCGGCGCCAGACCTTGGGCCAGTCCTGGTGACCGCGAAGAGCCTGATGGGCGAGCGTAAAAATATTATATTTCATTGGCTTGTCGCTGCCGTGAGTGGGGTGCGGCGAAAGCGTTGCGCACCCCGACCTCGTTACGACACAAGCCTTAGCAAATGGTGGAGGCCTGCGTCAGTGGGGTTGAGCCGCCTTGCGCGCAGGTGTGACGATGACCCACGGTTAAGGTGAATGGCTCCCACTTATCAGCCTGACGCCGCTCGGCACCGCTGCACGCGGCAGGACGGTGGGCAACGTGCGACGTGAACGGGCATAGCCCTGAGCCAGGCAGAGCCCTGAGCCGGCAGGACCTGACAGCCCTGCCCGTCGCGGAGCCTCAAACGCGAGCCAGGTTCCGGCTCGGCCCCGGACATCCGTGTTCAGCGACCGGTCGCAAAATTCCACCAACCGCGGCGCGGCGGGCCTTCAGGCTTGGTGGCATAGGGCTCTGCCTCGACCTCAACATCGGCCTCGACATCGACATCGACATCGACTTGGGCGTCGTCTTCAGGAGAGCCGGACGCTTCATCTGCTGTTTCGCCACCATCGCCGGGCGCGCTTCCGTTGGTCTTCGAATGTGCGCCATTGAGCGGTCTGCTGGCCGCGGCATCCGCTGTCGCCGGCTCGGCCGTCGGGGCCGCCTGCTCCGCTCCCTCAACAATTTCCGGCGCCTCTGTGGAGGTTTCGTCGGATTGTGCGGCTTGCGACCCGCTGCCATCGCCATTCTCAACGCTCTGGTTGTCGGCTACGGCGTTCTCAGAGGTGTTTTCGGAAATCGCGATGTGGACGACGTCAGCCGCAGCGTTCGGCTCGCTGTCTGCCACAACCGCGTCCGCGTCCGCTTCGGCTTCGGCCGTTGCGGCTGGCGTCGTTTCCTGGGCCGCATCGCCCGCACGTGCGCCGTCATCACCCTCGGCCGCTGCATCCGCCAGCGTCTCGTCCGCGCCCTCGGTGCCGTTGCGGCCGCGGCGATTGCGTTTGCCGCCGCGCCGCCCGCGCCGACGTGAACGCTTCGGCTCATCGCCATCGACTTCCTCGTCGAAGGCATCGCCATCGGGCGACATGCGTGCCGGCAGGTCGTTGCTGTCGTCGGTGCCGTCCTGGTCATCTGGCCCGCGTGGATCGCTCCCAGCGTCAACAACCTCGCCTGTGTCGGCATCATCCTCACGCGCCTGGCGCTCGTCGCGTCCGCGTCCGCCGCGCCTGCGCCGGCCACGACCACGCTTGGGCGCCTCATCGCCGGCCGTCACCGCCGTTTCGCCATCACCGTCGCCCGTCGCCTGCTCGTCGTCCGCGCTTTCATCGTCGACGTGCGACCAATCCATCTGGACCACAGGCGCGGCCGGCGCCTCCCGACCAGTGGAGACGCGCGATTTGTCGATGCGGAAATCCGTGCCGATCACGGTGTTGTCGGCATCAAGCGTCACGGTGATCCCGTGTCGCTGTTCCACCTCGGCGATGTGATCACGCTTGTGATTGAGAATATAAAGCGACGTCGCGGTGTTGCAGGTGACGGTCAGGTCCCCCGGCCGGCCGTTTGAGAGCGCATCCTCCATGGCGCGCAGCACGGCCAAGGCCACGCTTTCAACGGAACGAATGTAACCCGTGCCGTCGCAGTGCGGGCAGGGTGCCGTCGAGCCTTCGACGACGCCGGTGCGCAGGCGCTGGCGGGACATCTCAAGCAGGCCGAATGATGAGATACGCCCCACCTGAATGCGGGCGCGGTCGTTTGCGAGGCAGTCCTTGAGCTTGCGTTCCACCGACCGGTTGTTGCGCCGCTCCTCCATGTCGATGAAATCGATCACGATGAGCCCGGCGAGGTCACGCAAACGCAGTTGCCGGGCGACTTCCTCGGCGGCTTCCATATTGGTGGCAAGCGCCGTCTCCTCAATCGAGTGCTCGCGGGTGGATTTGCCTGAGTTCACATCGACCGCAACCAGCGCCTCGGTCTGGTTGATGACCATGTAACCGCCCGACGGCAGTTTAACCGTCGGTGAGAACATGTCGTTGAGCTGGCGCTCGACGCCGTAGCGCGCAAACAGCGGCACCCGCTCGCGGTAATGGCGCACATGCTTGGCATGGCTCGGCATGAGCATGCGCATGAAGTCCTTGGCGTCGCGGTAGGCCTGGTCGCCCGACACCAGCACCTCGCCAACGTCGCGCGAATAAAGATCCCGGATGGACCGCTTGATGAGGTCACCTTCCTCATAGACCAGTGTGGGCGCGATGCTCTCCAGCGTCTGGTCGCGCACGGTCTCCCACAGGCGCAAGAGGTACTCATAGTCGCGCTTGATCTCGGCCTTCGTGCGCGCGGCGCCGGCTGTGCGCACGATGAGACCCATGCCCTCCGGCACGTCCAGTTCGTTAACGATCTTGCGCAGGCGTTTGCGGTCGGATGCGGCCGTGATCTTGCGCGAAATGCCGCCACCGCGCGCCGTGTTGGGCATCAACACCGTGTAGCGGCCTGCCAGGGACAGATAGGTGGTCAGTGCCGAGCCTTTGTTGCCGCGATCCTCTTTGACGACCTGCACCAGCATGAGCTGCTTGCGCTTGATGACGTCCTGGATCTTGTAACGGCGGCGCAGGCGCCGTTGGCGCTGGAGCGTTTCGTCCACCGTGTCGCCGCGTCCGCCGCGTGCCCGCCGCCGACCGCCGCCCGACGTGTCGTCGCTGTCAGCGTCGGCATCACCGTCGTCGCCGTCCTCATCGTCATCAATGTCGGCGTCCGTGCTGTCCACGCCATCACGGTCGGACTTCTGGTCTTGCCTGTCGTGGCCATCCCTGTCGTCGGTGGCGGCGTCGGCGTTGGCTTCGGCCCCGTCGTTCAGATCAGCGCCCGCCGTTTGGGGGCGCGCCTCGGCCTTTGGTTCGGCGTGAGCGTGCGGGGCGTCGCCCTGTTGACCGGTGTCATCGTCCTTGGGCGCGCCGTCATCAGCAGCCTGGCCCGCATCAGTGCCGTCCGTGTCAGCATCCGCAGCGGTGGCCGGTGCCCCATCGGCTGCCCCATCGGCTGCCTCGACGGTGTCATCGGCGTCCTCTGCGTCGTTAGCCTCGACGTCTTGGGAGAGCGTGGGGTCCTTGATCGCGGCCATCATCGGCATGGACGACGCCGGGCGCTCCTGCGCCGTGTCGTCCTCGTCGGATGCATCGCGTGGATCGCTGCCGGTGTAGGCATCGGGGGTCTGTGCTTCGTCGGGGGGATCAATCC
>CAZGNQ010000370.1:0-3427 GCA_964527285.1 uncultured Hyphomicrobiales bacterium
GACTGCAGGCGGCCATCGACCAAGCAAACGAAGCCGGCCTCATCGGCAAGAACAACACGTCCGGGTGGGAATTCGATTGCTACGTTCATCACGGCGCCGGCGCATATATCTGCGGTGAGGAGACGGCGCTGCTTGAAAGCCTGGAGGGCAAGAAGGGCCAGCCGCGCCTGAAACCACCATTCCCGGCAAACTGCGGGCTTTATGGTTGCCCGACGACCGTGAACAACGTGGAATCGATAGCGGTGGTGCCGGACATCCTGCGCCGTGGCGGGACTTGGTTTGCAGGCTTCGGGCGCCCCAACAACGCTGGCACCAAGCTGTTTTGCATCTCCGGCCACGTGAACACGCCGTGCAATGTGGAAGAGGAGATGAGCATTCCCTTCCGCGAATTGATCGACAGACACGCGGGCGGCATCCGTGGCGGCTGGGACAATCTGCTGGCCGTCATCCCCGGTGGATCGTCCGTCCCGTGCGTTCCGGCTGAGCAGATCGTTGACTGCCCGATGGACTTCGACAGCCTGCGCGATCTCAAATCGGGCCTCGGCACGGCCGCGGTTATCGTGATGGACAAGTCGACAGACATCGTGCGGGCCATTGCCCGTATCTCATATTTCTACAAGCATGAGAGCTGTGGCCAGTGCACGCCGTGCCGCGAGGGGACCGGCTGGATGTGGCGCGTGCTGGAGCGCATGGCGGCCGGGCAGGCGGATAAGCGCGAGATCGACATGCTGCTGGATGTATCCAAACAGGTGGAAGGGCACACGATCTGCGCGCTGGGCGATGCCGCTGCGTGGCCGGTGCAGGGCCTGATCAGGCACTTCCGCCATGAGATTGAGGCGCGGATCGACACCTACGCGGCCAATCCGGCGCCCGAGCCGCTGCCTGTTGCGGCGGAGTAAAGGCAGAAGAGCGGCGTTGCCCGCCGCGAGCATTCGGGCGCTCGCCTAATCGGACCAGCCCACGGCATGGGTTGGATGCCGACCGGGTCCATCTCGCTCGACCGCCACTGGCCTACCCCTTCCGCACTTTTCTGCAGACCCTTATGTTGGGTGCGCACAACAAACGGCTCCCCGAATCGCATTCGACGTTGCTCCGAGCGGTCAAGACATTGATGGGCGTTTTTCCGTTTGTTGGTGGAATTTTCCGCGTCGATAAATTCTGTTGCATGACGAAACGCGTTAGTGTGGTGCCATTGCAACCCATTGAAGCCTCTGGCGTTCAATGGGTTTTCTTGCCCACAGATCGACGGCGTGCAGTTGTGGTCGCCGATGCTTGGTGACGCCGGATTGGCGTCGACGCCACAGATGGCCCATTCAACGCCATCACGCTTATTGATGTGGTTGGTGTGAATCACTGCGCCACTTTAACCCCTAGTCGACAGATTGCATTCGTCGCGGGGACAGAACCGATGAGACACACGACACTGGCCGCATTGACGGCACTTCTTATGACGACAGCCGCTGCAAGCGCACAACAGACCGCCGTGACATCCGTTGCTGGTTGTACGGGAGCCATCGAGGAAGAATTCTCGCTGTTTTCACCGTTTTTTGTTTTCGAGCCCGAAGCAGACCGTTGCTCAGACTCAACCGCTGCGGCCCAGGCGCAGACACAGTCCTTGAACTCGCAGATCAATACGCTTGAAGCGGTGACCACCCAGCTGATCAACGCAACGGTCATCGGCGGCGCTGCGGCGGCGGATGCTCAGAATGTCGGGCGTTTCTCCAAGACAAGCCATTCCGGCATGACAGGGTCATTCAACCCGTCATTCGACCTGCCGGTGATGGACATCACGGAATACAGCACGTTTGTGGCTGGACAGTTTGCATTCTCACCGAACCTCATCATCAAGCCGTTTGTCGGCTATGAGCGTACGGAAGTCACCGCCGGAACAAGCCAGGCGCTGATCAACGCCGGCAACGCTCAGCGCACGGCCGATACGCAGACGGACAACTTCCTGTTCGGCGCTGCTGCCATCGCCATCATGGACCAGACCTACTTTTTCGGTAGCGTTCTCGGCTCCACAGGCGAAACAAGCTATGATCTCTTCGCCATCAATGAAACCGGCAAATACGACACGAACGGTGTCGTCGCCCGTATTGGTGTCGGTCAGGTCTACACGCTTTCAGGTGGCGCCACGGGCCTGAAGGATGACATGGGCGGCACGGCCACAAAGCTCAATCTTGAGGGCTCTATCGGTTACGCTTACAACGAAGGTGATGCACACACGACGACCGGTGCGGTTGGCATCCAGTTCGGCGATATCGAAAACGAGGCAGCCGACATCGCGCTTAAAGCGAAGCTGTACCAGGAAATCGCCAACGCGGACGGGTCATTTTCCCGCCCGTACGTTTCCTTGGGTGTCAAGCACGTCTTCCACGAAGACAACACGCTCTTCATTCCGGCGCAGACGCTATCGAGCCTTGACGGCAACGGCGATGGCTTTGTGAGCAACGTCACGGACACGACAATCGAATTCGAGGATGCGGACACCTACGGTCAGGTTGAACTGGGCTTTGACCACATCGTCGGCAACCTGCAGTTCAATGCGGGCACCTATTATCAGGGCTCCGAGGATGCAAGCACCTGGGGCGGTCGTTTCGGTGTGAGTATCAAGTTCGGCAGCCGTCAGGAGCCGGTTGAGAGCTTCAAGTAAGGCAACTGCTCCCGCTGGATCAGCGGATCTGCCAGCCGCCCTCCCACGTCTGCGGGCAGGTGAAGCGGGCAGGTATAGCGGCCCACAGTCTCAGCCCTCCAGCGGCTTTGACGAGATAACAAGAAACCCGATGGGCACGCCTGTCGGGTTTTGTTTTTGTCTGATGCAGCCCCTTGGCACGTGGGATTGTCCGCAGACGAAGAGTCCCGGGGGGGCGCGATCACGCAGGACGTGTGCAGGGGTTCTTTCATTTTCTGGCACAAGGCCGATGCCGGCTTGCGTTGCCGCGCGCGGTTGCCGTCCCCCCGCGCTCGCAGGCGCCAACACATGCGTTCAGCCACGCCCCGCTTCGCAACGCCCCATGGACAGCCGTGCCGCCCGGCACATAATGCCACCTACGCACCTATTGGACAGTGGAGCGCTGGCCGGCGGAACGCTAGCACGTGGCCAAGCGTTAACGATCGCAGCCGCACCCGGGTTGTAAGCCGCCATGGCGCCCCATTTGGCGCGCCGCAACGATGCCGCGAGGGACATCCGCACACCCATGCCCAAAGTCATCATCAACGGCACCGAACATGAATTTACAGATGGCACGACGCTGATCCAGGCCTGCGAGGACGCGGGCGTTGAGATCCCACGGTTTTGCTACCACGAGCGCCTGTCGATCGCCGGCAACTGCCGCATGTGCCTGGTTGAGATCGTCGGCGCACCGAAGCCTGCGGCCTCGTGTGCGATGAGCGTCAACGATTTGCGCCCTGGCCGGGATGGCAGCCC
>CAZGNQ010000371.1:0-3407 GCA_964527285.1 uncultured Hyphomicrobiales bacterium
GCCCGCCAATCTTCATCGCTGAGGGTCTTTTCCGACGGCCCGGCCTCCGACGTGGCCTGGGCAAGAACGATGAGCGCATCCATTTCCATCGTCATCGCTCCTTCAGCGCGGCACCCATTCGTACCGGTAGGGCCGGTCGGCGATGTCGTCGGCCATCATGTCCATCATCTGCCCCATCTGCGCCGTGGCAGAGTTCAGCGCAGACGACGTGGCAAAGGACTTGCTCGTGATCGCCAGTTCTTGCGCCAGGGCCCTCTCGCGCTGCGCCAGCGTCGGCATCGGCAGGTCCGCGGGCGGCGCCCAGTGCGGACCATCCATGTAGTAGAAGACGTCTGCGCCGCCGTCGCTCCAGGGCACGGCGAACCCGGCCCCGCGCTGGAAATCGGCCAGGATCCATTTGATATCCCTGAAGATCGCGTCGATGAGCAGCTTGCCGTCGGCAACGGACCAGTCGTAGGCGACGAATTCTGTCGGGCGGTTGACATACAGCTTGCCGCTGACGTCGAAATCCCAGATCTCCCGATCGCCATTGCTTTTCACGACAAGGTAGCGGCCCACGAGGCTTCGAAAATTCAGCTCATCGGGCGGACCGTAGACATGTCCATCGCGCAACCGCATGTAGGTCGTGGGCTCCGGCTCGTTCAGGGTGAGCGATCCGGCGCTGACGTCCACGATCTCGTCGCGGATCGGTCGCGACAAGTAGGCCATGAACCCCGAGCGCTCGTTCAACCGCGCCATCAAGGCATCGCCCTCGCGCCACCAGCGGCCGCCGCGCACGACGCCCGCGTCTTCGTTGGTCAGCATCAGCAGGCCGTCCGCCTGCAGGACCATCACGCGCTCGTTGCCGCCATCCCTGTTGATCCAACTGCCGACGAGCGGATCGCGCGCCGCGTCGGGCTGTGCCGCGGCCTCCGGCTCGGGCGTTGGGGCGGGCTGCGCGTCGGCGGGCTGCGAAGGCGTCGTAGCGGGGGGGCTGTCGGTCGCCGATTGCCCGGCCTCCAGCATACTTTGGAACAGGCCGCCCAGCGACCCGGCGGGGGCCGGGTCAGACGGGCTCTGCGCGGGCGGCGGCACAGCCGGCGCCGGCGCTGCGGGCACGGGGGCCACCGCAGTCACCGGCCTTTCCTGGACCAGCATCAGTTGCGCGTTTTGTTGCGCGGCCTCGTCGAACAGGATGATGTCCTGCCGCCGTCGGCTCTTGATCGTGTAGACGGTGTCGCGGCCGGGATGGCGCATCACCATCCGGTCGCCATCGAACACGAGCGTCACGGGGCCTTCGCCGCCGACAACCATCTGCCCGCGGCCCTCGCTGTCGAGATCCATGGTCACCACGCCGCCCGGGCCAAGCAGAGACCACGTGCCCGAGGTCAGGTCGTCCGCGTGCGCCGAGGCCGCAATCAGAAAGGCAAACAGCGTTGCAAGAAGTGTCTTTTTCATTGGTTTCAGCCTTGAGGAAGCATGGGAATCATTGCGGGGCGTACTGGGCAAGCACGGTCATGACCACGAACATCAGGGTCCCCGTGAAAGCGAAGATGCTGCCGAACAGCAGCAGCACCCAGCCGAGGGTCCTTGGGACATGTTTGTCGACAGCGGCACGTGACGGGTCGTTCGGATCTACGTGCACCGTTATCGCGGCGCCCGGCAGGTACCGTTGCTTCCACGCGTCGACATCGGCTTCGCCAAGCTGCGCGTTGAACACCGGTCGGAAGACCGTGCTTTCGTAGGTTTCATCGCCGAACGCATACCGGTAGCGGATCTTCGGCACGTAGCCCGGAAAATCGGTGTCGTCCTCATAGATTAGGTCGAATTCCAGAACCTTGGCCGGGACCTGCCGCCACGCCAGAGACTGGCGCGCGCGGCGGCGGAACCGAAAGCCGCCGAACAAGGCCGCGACCCCTATAAGGACCGCGCCCGCCGAGAGCATCTGCATCAGGGAAATTACATTCATGGTGTCGCATGGCTTTCGTCAATACGCGTTATCCACCATGGCGAACCGCGCCGGTCATCATCAAATCTGATGAGAGATTGCAAAAACCTGCCGCGCTGCGGCATAGGAGGCATGGCAGATGTGCGGATCGGCAAAAATCCTCTGTGTATCGGCCCGCCGGTAACGCGCGTGCTTCACAGAGGGCCTGGGCCATGAACCAGCAAGTCGAAATGGTGGTCTACGCGCGGGAGCGTTTTGTGAGCGCCGTCTACGCCGTGACGACCGACCCCACGCAGGCCGACACGCTGTTCGAGGCGTGGGAGGATTTCATCCTCGCGCAGAAGCAAAGCGGGGCGCTGAACCTGTCGGACGCCGAGCTGGTGCATTTCAATCAGGCGATGCAGATTTTCGCCGTGCTCGGGCGGCGCCACAAGATGCGCGAGCGCAATGAAGAGGTTCTGGCGCGCCTGCCCGCGCCGGCCTGTCTCTGCGATGGGGCGGGACGGATCCTTGCCCAGAACGAGCCGGCCTTAGCGGCGTTCGGGACGCTGGAGACGATCGGAGGACTTAGCTGTACGGAAGTGTTTGCGCGCGCAACGGGCGCGCTGCGCACCGGGTCCGACATGGAAATCTTCGCGCTTGCCGAAACGCAGGGCACCGATGCCACAGCGCTTGTCATGCGCGCACCGGAGTTCGACACCACAGAGCCCCGCTTCATCGTCAGCCTCGGGGCGCATGCGGTGGCACCCGCGACGCTGGAGCGCCTCGCCCTGCGTTTCGGCCTGACCCAATCGGAGCGGGAGGTGCTGGGGCATTTGCTGTCGGCCCGGACCGCCGATGCCATATCGGCACTGCGCGGCGTGAGCCTGCCCACAACCCGGAGCCAGATCCAGTCGATCCTGGGAAAGACGGGGGCGTCGTCGCAACTGGCGCTTGTGCGGCAATGCCTGCTCTTGGGGCAGCAGATGGCGTTTCTCGAACTGGCGCGGGACGTCGGCACAATCGGGGGGGTGGCGTCCCGGCACGCATCCACCGACATCACCCTGCGCGACGGGCGCCGCATGCGCTTTTTCGACATGGGCGACCGTCATGGCCGCCCGGTGCTCTTGCTGCACGCTTTGATCGGCGAGGCCAACAAGGCGCAAGGGGCAGACGCAAAGGCGAAAGCCAAGGCGGCCTTGCTCGGCGCCTTGCAGCGCTTGGGGCTCGGCTTGCAGGATCCGGCGGACTGGTTCGGCAGCGGCGGTGATCATCCCGAAATCGATGCGCTGGTTGCCGAACGGGAAGCCGCCCGCAAGGCCAAGGATTGGGCACGTGCCGATGCAATCCGGGATCAGCTCAACGGCCTTGGCGTAACCTGCGAGGACGGCCCACACGGCCCGACATGGCGGTTCAAGTGAGGTCAGATACCATTCCACCCGTCATTGCGAGGCGCCGCTTCAGCGGCGACCGGCGGTCCGGGCGCCGCTCGCTCGACGGT
>CAZGNQ010000372.1:0-3404 GCA_964527285.1 uncultured Hyphomicrobiales bacterium
CCCGGGCGCGGCCGCAATGTGTGCCCTCTCCGCGCTCCTTTCAGACGAGGCCGACGCCGCTCGGCCACCCACATTGCGAGCCAGCAAACGGAGGGCCGAGCCAATACCCCCCGACGCGCTCGACGAAATTGGGCTCTACACAAAAGTTGGCGGCCATCACCCAAGCGAGGTCGCCATTTACCTACGCGTGCCGGGCACTCGTAAGAAGCCGGGAGGCCAGAAAAAATATGTGATGGGGTTTAAACCAGAGAAGGGGCTTACCCTCTCAAATTCTTTTATGAACAAGTTTTTCGGAGAGGAAGCGCATAAAAAGATGCACGCCGCCACGAGAGCAATTTACAACGATCTCAAAAAGAAGGGGTACAAGCACCTAAAGCGTGAAAACCACAATACGATTTCGATCATCGGGCTTCGGGCGGCCGGCGTACCCTTAAATCATGCCGTCCAGATCGTGGCTTTGTCCATGCGCGTGTTCCGAGCGGCGCGTCTCAAAGCGATAAAATCGCCGGAGTATTTGAGAGCAATTGATCCCCTCAAATCAATGACTCCCAACGAACGTGCTGAAGCCGCCAAGCACCTTGGGGTGAGTCTGCGCGTTTCTGGGTCGGCGGGGCACGCGCGTGAGACCCTCCGCTGGGGGGCCAACAGTCACAGCGAAGCGGTTAGCGGGTTGCCAGAATCTTTCTGGGAACAATTTCTAGAGTAGGGTTGGCCGCCGGGCGCCAACTTCGTTGGCGCCCGCTCGTTTTGTTCGCCAGGAGAGACCATGCACGATCTTCGTGAAAAGCTCGTCGAAATGATTATCGGAACGGCGGATGGAGCTGTTCCGAAGGGAAAAGGGCAGATAGTAAGTATCGACAAAAAAATAACAATCATTCGCTCGGCGCCGAATCTGACTCCAGACGCTCGGAACAATGCCCACACAATACGCTCCACCGAGATCTTCGCCTTTGACTTGCTTTTTCTCTTTGTGGAGCATGCTTACTTCATATTTTACTATAAAAAATGTGGGCCTGACGATGAGTGGGAAGAGACGGACACGACTTACGAGTTTTCTTCTGATGCCCATTTCTACATTGAACATCATTCCAGGTATTTTGCATGTGATCCGAAGGAGGAGAACTGGCCTTACCCATCTTTTGTAGAGCCGGATGACATTGCGACCGAGACCTATCCAATCGTCTGGGACGTCTGGATGCGCCGCTACATGCAGCGAGTGCACGACGCCGCGATCAGCGATGTCATCGCCTACTCCGTCGGCGCGGGTGACGTCGACCCAATTTATAGAGAGATTGAAGCACGCTTCTTCGCCGAGCAACCGGATCTTTTTCGCACGAGGCTGGTGCTGGAGCTTGCTGTCCACAAGCTCCTCAACTGGATCGAGCGGGACAAGCACTGGCGGCTGGTGTTCGATCACGCCGAGTATGAATGCCGCGAACGCGCGCGACATGATCCGGAGGCGTCGATGAACAGCCAGCCGGAAGACGAGGATTTCAGAAAAAGACAGACGATCCTATTCCCTGTTGAGGGGCAGAGTATTACGCCGGAGCTTTATGGAGAAGACGGTTGGCTGTTGAAATATGGACCAGAATTGACGCTCGAAGCGTTTCGGATACAATTGTCCAAGGAAAAAGGCGTGCCGCTCGCGGCGTCGCCGCATAAGTTGTTTCCGTATCCGCAGGTCAATTAAGGCGGCGATCTAGAACCACGACGCGGCGACCCGGCCCGAAGGCACCCTCGCCGGCGCGGCGCGGCCGATATCGCTCAGCGACATCGGTAAAGCCACCGTCCGCGGGCCCGGAACCCTCCGGCGCGGCATGCGGGTGACACTCGCCGGCGACCTTAAAACCGGCGGCGCAGGCGCCGAAGACCCAGCGGACGAGGAGCCCGATCCCGACACGGGGTTTATGACGCCCGAGCGAAGAATCGCGCTCGACGAGGCCACGAGGGAGGCCGAGAAGCATCTTCATGAGCAAGGATATTCCCGAGCCGCCATCGACAAAGTACTGGCGAGACGCTGGGCGGATTGGGTCGCGCGTGGCGGGAAGCCTGAAGACGCCAAAGCCATCGTCGTACACGGCTTAGGCGTCGCGAACGACGATGGACCCGAGCCCGCCAGCGCGAAAGGCGAGCTTCTTGTCGCGCGCGTTCTGGGGCTCGACACCCGAAACCTCAGCGTCGAAGCCAAAGCGAACGTCGCCAAAACAGAGGCCAGCGTCCGCCGGGACAACCAAGAGGAAGCGGACAGTCGGGCCGACGCCGGGCTCGACACGCCGCTCATCGACCGAGGCGCGCTTGACACGCTCCCTGACGACACGCGCGAGACAGTGCTCGCCTACGCTGAGGCCAAGCGCTTGCGCGAGGAGCTTGCGGCGGGGCGCGCGCTCGCCGGCGGGAAATGGACCGAGGAGGCCCGCAAGCTTGACCAAAACCTCGCGCAGTTTCTCGCCAACACCCGGAAGACGCTTTACGAGCAGCTCTCCACTGATCGTCTTACGGCCCGTGTGCTCGCGGAGGAGATGTCAGCCCTCGTTCGCGAGTATAATGCTGCAAACGGCGTCGGCCTACTACTGAGTTTTCGCGCCAACAAACCCGACGGACTGACCGCGCACAGCGTTGGCCTCGATCTGCAGGCCACGCGCAGGGCTTTGAGGGCTGTCTCTCACCGAAGCTTGGCCATCGTGGAGCTCCTCGGGCAACCGTCCGACACGGAGCGCGCGCGGCACCCGAAAGCGGCGATGCTCTATGACGCGCTCAACCCATTCGACAAGATCGCGGACACGCCAGGCGGTCGCGGCGCCACAGAGAAGATGGCGCGGGCGTCATTCCTGCTGATGTCGGCGACGATGACGCCGAACATGCCGTTGACCAACCGTCTCGCCCTTCTCGAGGAGGCTGCGACCCTTCGGAAAGACGCGACCAGCGAGGCCCGCTTGACCTTGAATGCGGAGGCGATGGACGCCGCGGTCGCGGAGGACTTTCTTGATCGCAGGTGGCCTCCTCATTTGAAAATTCTGCGCAAGTTCCTAGCCTCAAGTGCTCGCGCGGCGGGCCGAACCCGCGTCGGAGCGGCGACGCTGCTCCTTGGCGTTGGCCTTACGCCAGATGAAGCAAAGGCGCTCCCGAATTTCCGGCACTTACTGCGCGCAAATAGAAAAGAACTTGCGAGCCTGAGAAAAAATCGGACAGTAATGGTCAGAGGCAGGGTGGGGACGGGGTATGGGCACCACCCTATCATGAATGTATTTGCTGCCCGATTATTGGGTATTGCCAAAGAGCGAAAAGCGCGCGATCTACACTTGGCGATTAGCAATCCAACCCTAGAAGGTGTTGCAAAACGTCTCGGTTACCCCGGCTATAAGGCTTTTCACACCGCGATCACGAAAGCTCAAAGGAGCCTCTTT
>CAZGNQ010000373.1:0-3398 GCA_964527285.1 uncultured Hyphomicrobiales bacterium
GGCGCCCCAGGTCGCGCGGGCTGGCTGTTGTGAGGGTCCGCGGGGCGGGGGGGGGCAGGTTTGGGGCAGGGTGGGGGGGGGGGGCGACGGCCGGCGGTCAGGCTGCCTTGCGGTTCGCGGGCCCCTCACGGCAGTCGGCCTTCGCTTCAGCCCGGGTCCTCACGTCATCGTCCGCCGCCGATGGTGATCGGTTGTTCGCGGCCGCGACGAGATCCGACTGCCGCGCCACGAATTGCGTGATCGCGTGCATGACCGCCCGATCCCGGTCCCAGAGACGTCCCAGGCCCGGCAGGAGCGCAAGTATCGGCGCGAGATGCCCCATCCCAGGGAGCAAGATGTAACGGTGTGCGACGCCATGCGCGCGCAGGGCCGTCGCGTAGTCATCCACAATCCACCGCTCGATCAGCGTGTCCGCGCCTCCGTGCAGCATCAGGTGCGGCGGAGATGCCGGGCTCACGTGGGCGATGGGCCGTGGCCGGTTATGGTGCTGGGCGGCAGCGAAAATTTCACGGGTGCCGGCATAGACGGTCGGAAACATCGCGTAGGGCGCGGCTAGCCCGATCACCGTATCAATCGCGCGATCGCCATTGCTTGACGTGCCCGCTTGCAGCGCACCGGACGGCAGGAAAGCAGTGTCAGCACAGGTGGCGAGGGGCTTTGCCAGCGCTTCGAGGACCGCGACGGGAGACGTCTCGCCACTGCTGTCGGTCGGCCCTGCGGCTCCTTTTTCGACATGGGCCGAGACCGCAGCCGCCATGGCAAGCAGATCCGCCCGGTTGGCCAGCAGCGCAGCCATGTGTCCGCCGGCGGAATGGCCCATCACATGGAGGCGCATGCGGCCCCCGTCGCATCGGTTGCGCCCCGTGCGATCCACTGCGGTGAACCTCTGCGCCAGCCCAAGGACCCGCGCGGCATCGTGCATGAAGTCCGGATAGCCGTGGTCAGGCGCAAGGCGGACATCCGGAATGAGCACTGTTGCGCCCTGCGCGGCAAACGCGGTGCCCACGAAGCGATAGAGCCAGCGTTCGCCCGAAGCCCATGTGCCGCCGTAGAAGAAAATGAAAAGGTCGCCGGCCAGCGGGTGGGTCGTTTCCGCTTCGTCAGCGGCCGGCCAGTAGATATCGAGCCGCTGGCGTGGGTGGGGACCAAAGGCAATGCCAGTGCCGACGCGGCTGCCGCGGTGGCGCAAGCGCTCAGTGATCGCCCGGAGCGCGCGTGTTCTGAGACTTGCCATTGTGTCCATCGCCGAGCCGCTCTCGATGCGTCGTCAGTTGGACAACGACACCCGGGTCACGATGGCTCACAGGGGGACGGAGCGGCTCGTTCTCGCGTGGACGCTCAGCCAAATGCGAGCGGCGCTGCGGACCGCTCCAACAATTGCTCAGCACTCGGTAGCACGTGATCGACCAGATTGAAGCGCTCCAGGCCAGCGCGCAGTGTACCGAGATCGAAGGGCTTGAGGAGCACGGCACCTGCCCCGGCCTGCGCGGCGCGCGCGAAGTTGTCCGCGTCGTTGTCGGTTGTCGAAAAGAAGATGACTGGGTGATCGGGGTTGCCCAGGTTGCGAATGTCCGCAATGAGCTGAATACCGCATTCGCCGGCAATATCGTCGTCGACGATGACAGCGGCGGGCAGTTCCCGGCGGCAGGTGTCGAGCGCCTCTGCCGGCGTTTGTGCTGCCACGGGCATCAGGTTGAGTTCCTGAACGAGGGCACACGTCACCTCGCGGATGACCTCACTGTCATCAACGATCATCACCCACTTCATGAGTGTTACTCCGGCAGCCAGCATGCGCACCGCGAGCGTCATGCTCAGCAGCGTCGAGACGTATCATGCGATGGACGGGTTACCAGGACGTTGAAGCCAGAGCACGTTGCGGACGGCGACATGATTGGTTGACGCTCCGGCTCGGACTTGTCGCGAGCAGATCGGCCGCGCCCGTCGGCAGTCGCGAGGGGCCTGCCGGCTCACCATTGCCAATTGTAATTCAGGCCCGGAGCGCGCGTCGTCCCAACTGATCCAGCTCCATCGGGGGCCAACCTGCGAAAGCAGATCAGGCGGTGAGGACAATCTGGTCCTGCCCCGGTTCCACGCTCAGCGTGCGGCCCAGGCTGCTTGCCAGCGCCAACCCATAGAACGCCTGGACCGTCCCAGGCTCGGGCGCTTCGCTCGTCGCGGTCAGCATCTGCATCACTGGATCTTGCAGGCGGGCATTCTGCCCGGCGGCCACCACCACGATCGGACGTCCGGGCGTTTCGGCGTCGGCCATGCTGACGGAGATGGCGCCGCCACGCGGCAAGGCGGCCAGGCCCAGTGCGAACATCACGAGCAGCAGCTTGACGGTGTCCTTTTCTTCAACGCCAGGGCCGATCTGCCAGTCGAGCGAATGTTTGGCCGGGTCGAGAATTCCTTGAGCGAGCCCGTGGGCCTCGCGCAGATCCACTTGCGAGCCTGTGGAGCCGGCAGCGCCATAGGCAATGCGTGCGAACTGCAGCTTAGCGGAGGCCTGTTCGGTCGATGTCCGAATGACGCTGAGCGCGTACTCGTGGGATGCCGGGTCCGGGTCGTCTGCCAGCACCTCCAACCCGTTGTTGATGGCCCCAACCGGGCTGATGATGTCGTGACAGATTTTGCTGACCAGGATGGCCGCCAACTGGATATCGCTGTTGTCGTACTGCGCCACGGTCGCTGCCCTTCTGAGGTCATCTATCGCTCGATGCTGTCGCGCGGGTGATGGCTGTGCATGACCATCGGCGCGATCTCACGCGCGGTTGTGGCTGCGTTCGCCGCCGTTGCCCAGGCCCTCGGCGCCAGCCTGGATCGATTTGACCGCTCAACTGTGGACGAGCCGGGCGCGCGCACGCGTGGCGCTTGCTGGCGCGGCAAAACGCGCACAAGCGCTCGACGCCTGCACATTCGACAGACCGAACGGAGCCCCCCATGCACGCAGAACTCAACGCCCGCCTCATTCCGCTCATGGGCCCCGTCGGCCGCCTGCAGATGTCCTATTTCACCGGCGAGACCGTCGTCGAAGAAAAGGCCGATGCGTCACCGGTCACCGAAGCTGATCGGGCCAGTGAGGCGCTGATCCTCGAGGCGTTGCGCGACGTGGCGCCTGACATCCCGGTTATCGCCGAGGAAGCCGTCTCTGAAGGCCACGTCCCTGACATCGGCGCCCGCTTTTTCCTGGTCGACCCGCTGGACGGGACGCGCGAATTCATCAACGGGCGCACCGAGTTCACCATCAATATCGCACTCGTGGACGATGGCGTTCCGGTTTACGGGCTGATCTACGCGCCGGCGGCAGAGAAACTGTTCGTGACAGCATCGACGAGATCGGCTTTCAGCGCGACCTGTGCGCCGCACGACGATGCTGCTCTGGCGCGGATCGCCGAGAC
>CAZGNQ010000374.1:0-3388 GCA_964527285.1 uncultured Hyphomicrobiales bacterium
GAAAGGCCTGAACCCGGCCAAGGCCATTGCCGAGCTTAAGAAAATGATGGTTGAACGACGCATTTGATCAGGAGCGCGCTGCCACGAACAAGTCTGGGCCGGCCATGCAGCAGGCCGGCCGGATCCATGCGGGTCAATGCACAACGTCAAAACCGATGGCGCGGTCGCGCACCGGCGCGATGACGGCCTGTCGTACCGTACTAACGCCAGTCGGTTGGTGTGCTGACGTCAGGCCGTCTCACCAAGTCGTCTCAAGGGTGTGGCGGGGCGCAGCACGTTCTGGCGTTCGGTTGCGCCTCATCCGCAGCTCAATGATCGCTTTTGCTGCCGCGATGACGACCAGGGCGCACAGCGCGACCTTCGATACCACCTCCATCGTGCCTTCGATCAGGAGTGTGTGCACGACGGTGCACACGACGATCACGGCGACAATAGCGGTGTGAACAGTGCGCCATGTCCGCGGCCGCAACCCGAGCCTGCCCCGCACGGCCACCAGCAGCGCCACCACGAACACCGCCCACATGGCGATAACGCCCCAGGCTGAAAACGGCGTCGGTGATCGGAACAACAGCGCGTCGACCACGTCCGGCGGACTGGTGAGCCACAGCCCCGCCACGTGCACGATCACCGCGAACACAAGCGTTGATCCGACCCAAAGGTGCGCGCGTCGGCCGCGGTATCCGGCAAAACCCGGCAGGAGGCCGCTCATCAGGAGCGGCTGGATGAGCATCAGTGCCAATGCGATAACACCCGCGAGGCCGGCTGTGATGTAAATGGCGTCGCGCCAGGCCAGAAGCGGGCTTGCGACCGCAGCCCCGATGGGCAGTGCCACGGCTGCGACGACGGCCACCCAGATGAGGACGGCCCTCGCTACGCCTCCCGTCCTCGTTGAAGCCGTGGTCAAGCCGGCTCCAGGACGAAATGCGCCGCGAGCGTCGTGTCGCGCGCGCTTGGCATGATCGGGCGCAGAAACACCGTTTTGTAGTCACCACTGTCGTAGGCGAGGTGGCCGTGCGGCTGGCCGAACGCGGGCACAATCTGCGGCATTTCCAGACGGAACGCACCGTTGTCGTCAGTCAGCGTTGCACCGTGGCTCTGCGGATCGCGCTCGTGGCCTTCGGTTGTGTGCGCCCAGATCTGAATGCGTTGGCCGGCCAGCGGGGCGCCGTCACCCGCGCGGCGCACGGTGCCCGTCATCCAGAAGCCCCCACCACCAATGCGCTCGACGATCGGCGCTCCGGGACGGTAATTGTTGGCACCGCCACGCATGGTGCGGGTTGGCGCGAGGCCTTGTGCATTGGCCGGCAGGGCGAGGCCGGAAACGCCTGCGAGAAGCGCAGAACCGCCTGCGGCCAGCAGGCGACGGCGATTGAGCAAAACGTCATGCATGCGAGCTGCTCCCATTTCGACTGTCGGTTTTTGCCGGTTCAGGGTTGCTCCTGAACCGCTCTTGTTCCGGTTCTGGCATTGTCTGGCCCCTGGCATCACGCGCTTGAGCAAATGTCAGAACCATCCGGAACACGAGCAACTTATTGTTTCTCGTGTCGCTTTTGCATCTGACGTTCGGTTTCAAGATTGGCAGCGGATGGGGACCAAACGTCAAATGCACCATACGGGGTAATGGGATCAGCCACGGGCACCAGTTACAAATCGCCCATCCAGTGCGGCGCATGGGCGACGTCGTTTGACGGCGAAAGAAATGCGGCAGCGCTGAGCGAACTTACGCGATGTGTCACTGCGCCCCGCTCGGCTTGGCGCGCACCTGTACCAGATCAAACCCGACCGTGATCACACCCACCGGCTGCCCGTTGTGCGTCATCTGCTTGCTGATCTGTTGGAGAAATGTGCCAGCAGATTCGTCGAATTCGGGCGTATCAGCGAAGAAATCTCTGTTTTCCGCTCCGAGGGTCTTGAGGAACTTCGCCTCGTCGCCCTGCCAGTAATCGGTGGTCTTAGGGCTGACGGCGATGTTGCACCCCCGCACGCCCGTCACGATGATTTCGGCCACCTTGGGCCATGTGCCCGCGAGTGCGGCCTTGAGATGATTTGAAAGTGCGTTGCCAAGCACAGGGTCGATGACGGTTGCATCGCCCTTGCGCCAACGTTGATCACGCGCCGCGATCTCACTTTGGGACCAGGCCTGCGCCTCTTTATTGTGTGCCAGCACCATGGCCCTGAAATCCGGCCGCGCCAGGATCTCGGCAATCAATTGATCAATGGCAATGTCGTACGGGTTGTCATCCGCGCCGATCGGCTGGGCCTGAAGCACGCGCGGCATCATGCATGCGCTCGTGATGAACACCGCCATCGCCAAGCCAAGCAAGACGAAGCGATGCCGTTGGTGTCTTTGTCCAAGCCACATCACACCCGCCGCGCCTCCTGCTCATCTCCCACCGCTCGGCATTTGCCGCTTAAAGCAACGCCGGTCAACGCCACGCCATGGCATCGCGCCCGAGCACACGCTGTGTTTCGTCAGCCCTGCCGCCCCGCTTCACGTCACGAGCCGGCTCAGCAAGCGCTCACGAACTGCTGGTGTCAGTCCCTTATACGCCAACTCCCGGTCGTCCAGGCTCGTGATCTGCTGTGAAAGGCCGGCTTTCGCCGCGTGTGCGTCTGGATGCCGGTCCAGCATGGCAAGCGCGTTCAGATAAATTCGGATGGTGAACAGGATGTCGCCCGTCTCCGGCATCTTGCGCAGCGTCTGTCGCTCCACGCGGAGCCACGCGTTCAACACCGCTTGTGGATCGTCCGGGTCGAGCTTTGTGTGGCCGCCCCCGCCCGCTTCGCCAGGTCCTGGACGATGGAGCGTTCTATCAGGGTCGATGGACCAGTTGAGACGTTCCACCGGTTGATCGACGAGTAGCCGGTCGAAGATGCGTTCGATCAGGCCCGCATTGCGCGTGCCGGCGCCGAAGCCGGGAACGGGCGCGTGGACTTCGTGCATGGGGCGCCCGATCTTTTCGTCCAGACGCCAGGACGACGGGAAACACACTGCCGCCGCGGCGATCCGCCAACCGGCATCCGCCCCATCGCCCCCCGCCGCGTCGCCCTTGCGCATGATGACGAGATCGTCCTGCACCTTGAGGGCCGCGCGCCACAACGCAGGGGCGTGCCCGCACGTTTCGTCTGGCGCGGCACTGAGATCCGGAGCACTGCGGTCCGGATGATGGACAGCAAGTTCATGATCGACCAGCGCAAGCGCCTCGGCTTGGGCGTCCGCGGTGCCGCTCTCGGCACGGAACACGGCATCGAAGGCCGTCTCGCCGAGACGAACCTTCTCAGCTGCGTATTCATCGGCCTCGTCGTCGAAATGGAGCCAGGGGCCGACGTCACATGGTGCAAGGCCGATCGAAAATGCCGCAACGCGCCGCTGATGGCCCGGCACCGG
>CAZGNQ010000375.1:0-3354 GCA_964527285.1 uncultured Hyphomicrobiales bacterium
AGTGCTGGAATGAGGAGCAATTTCAAACAGGCTTGCATCAAAAGACGTGGACATCGCAGCAAGGCCATTCGAACCGCGGCGGCGCTAGAGTCCTGCGTTGCCATGATGGCGATATTGGTGGCAGCAACGCGCTCCGTCCGCTGTAGCAGCCATGCCTTCGTCAGCCTTCGACCATATTGCCTCTCTTCTACAGCTGCTTCTTGAACCCATCGTATAACAATTCCCCGATCAGTAGCTTTTCGGCTAAGTGACACATCCGACCCCCCAGAAAAACGCAGGTTCGTGTCAAACCTCAAACCCAGACCAGATGATGAAAATATCTTTCTCGACATAGTAAGGTTGTTAGTAACCGCCGTTCTCACAGTAGATCCAGTTGGACCGCCGTCGAGAGGCTTAAGACGCAACCACCTCGGCTGATCCTCCGGATAGATATACTTAACTGGCCCACGAAAAACGTCCGAGTCCCACTCGCGCATTGCGGCGAGATACGCTTCGAACCATCCCTCGCAAGCCTCTTCGTCATCATCGATGAAGAAGATCCAGTCTGCGCCTAGCTCAAGCGCTGTCTCGACCGCCGTGTTTCGCGCGAACGGGATTCCAAGCTCACGTTCAAGCCGATATTCGATCCGGACCGACGGAAACTCTTCTCCCAGCCCGAGGACCGCGTCCTGATTTTTGGGTTCGCCATCATTCTCGACGACCACGAGGGACGTTTGAACCTCAGCGGCCTCCAGCTGTGGCAGGACAGAGCGCAAACAAGCCATCAGCATTTTCGGGCGCTCGCGCGTACAGACAGTGACCACCATATGTTCAGACATGACGCTCTCCAGTTTTTGGCACAGCGATCCCTTCCAAGAACTGATCCATCGCGGCGGCCTGCGCGCGAATGTCGAACAGCGCTCGGGCCCGCTCTGCCCCGGCGCGCGCCAATTGGTTTCGCCGCGCATCATCCGTGAGCAAGCCTTGCAACGCTTCTTCGATCGCCTCGCTCGATACCTTGGGCAGCATCAGCGCTGTCTCACCGCTGATTTCCGACAGTCCGCCACTTCCAGAACTTATGAGGGCCGCGCCGCCCGCATGCGCTTCCAGAGCCGTGCGGCCAAATGGCTCAATCCATTTAGACGGCACAAGCGCGACAGCGGCTTGCTCATAAGCCCGCTTAACCTCAGCAAATGGCCGGTCCGTTTCGATGGCCACCTGCCCCTCCAATCCGCTCAGAGCGTGATTGAACTCGACCCAATATCGCGGATGCCGCGCCACCTCGGACAGAATGAAGCGCGCGCGCCAAGCCGGGAATTTGGGGAGAGTGCGTGCAATGGCTTGCGCGGCTTCCAACACGCCCTTCTCGGGCGCGAACCGCGCGACACACAATATCTCCCGGGCGCGTTCACTCCGGGGGCTCCATTCCGAAAAGTCCAAGCCATTGCCGACCGCAAAGCACGGCAATCTCAATTCCGGCCAACTCCCCTCAAAATCACGGGCGCACGCCTCGCTGACGTGAATGATGCCGTCGAGTTCGTGATATAGTCGGCGCCGGTATCCACGCCGCAGCGCACGAGCGATCATCGAACGATCAGTAAAGTGCTTTTGGAAATTGTGGGTGTGCAGAACAACGCGGCTTCGAGGCACTAGACGCGCAATCCGCGCCGCGAGCGGAAGCCGCTGTTGCACAACGATGACATCGACATCGCCGTCGGTTGCGACACGCGCAACATGTTCAACTGCGGAGCGGATGCTCTTCCACGAATCGGCTGGATAGTAAGATAGATTTACGCCATCGAAAGCCGTGTCGACCTTGTCAGCGATAACTGTCGTGGTCTGGCAATAGCGGCTGAAGCGCACAAAATCCCAGGTATCCAAATCGATCGAAGTCGCCCGCAGCGGCCCGAAATGCTTGCCCGGCGGCATGACCTGCAAGACTTTCAGACTGCGCGCTTCCCGCTTCGGATCCTGCACGAGACTGTCCTGGAATCGGTAATTTATTGTTTGATTGAGCGCGAACGCATGACCGGTGGATGCGCGCGGGAGCGCCACAAACGGCATCAGCCCATCAGGATTTTGACGCCACACCATAATCCCTCACCCCGTTGGACGATCCGCCGGATTGTAGCCGGACCGTTGCAGTTCAAACATCCGTGATATCTGATACTCCGATGTCACCCAATTTTGCAATAGCGTTGCCAATCAACGTGTCAGAGTACAGCCAATACCACAGGCTTTGTGGCATAGAGTCCACAATAGCGACTTGAAACACTTTTCACACAACCGCCTAGCGAGGGTTATTTCTTTTTTGTGACGTCACGTCACGCTTTTTCACAAGTTTGTGACTGGCGATTGTCTATCGTGCCGCTCGTTCACTGGAATTCTTGCAGCCGCATCACAACGTTCAAAATTGAAACACTTGTCATAAAGTGCCCTGCACGATTTCTCACGTCCGGTACAAGGACCGCCTGATCTCAAAACGTTCCGCTTGCGCCAGAGGCTGGCAAAACCATAACCACATCGATCCTACGCGGGGCTCACTACCGCTGAAGTGCAATAAATGACTGGCTTGGCAGCCGGATATATGCGCTGTCACGATTTGTAACGGACTGGCTGTCTCGCGGCTGCGGCAGCTTTTGTTCAGGGAGAAGGTAAAGCCGGGCCGGCAGAGGAGCTCTGCGCAAGGTGCGGGATTCTTTGGCTAGCGCGGTCACACTCCCGCCCGGCCTTTGCGTTATCGTAGCTCATGCACTATTAACGTCGGCTGCGCGCGTCATCGCGCGACGAGCAGGAGCGCGAGCGGAGGAGACGTCACATGCTGCGCTGGTTCAGCCGGAAATGGTGGGCGGCCCGGATTGCGAACTGGGTCGAGCAGGTCCGCGAAGGCGATGTCGAGCTGTTTCTGCAGATCTTCCGCGATTATTTCCACCGCTTCTGGCGCACCTATGTCGTGATCTTCGCGCTGATCGGCGTGGCGGCGGCGTCAACCGCTGTCACGGCCTGGCTGGTCAAGGACATCGTCAACAGCGTCTTCGTCGACCGCAACGCCGAGTTGCTGATCCCGCTGGTGGTCATGGTGCTGGCGATTTTCCTGGCCAAGGGGTTGAGCACATATTTTCAGACAGTGCTCTCGCAGCGCATCTCCAACGCCATGGTCGCCGACATCCGGAAGCGGCTGATCAACCACGTCGTCGCGCAGCGCGTCGAATTCTTCAGCAAGAATGCCTCCGATACCTTGCTGATGAAGTTCAACCAGGGAGCACAGGGTTTTAATTCGATCCTCAATCTCGTGCTCGTCAATGGACTGCGAGATTTCGCGACGCTGATCGGCCTTGTGATCGTCATGCTGATCCAGGATCCGATGCTCACGAT
>CAZGNQ010000376.1:0-3350 GCA_964527285.1 uncultured Hyphomicrobiales bacterium
CCGGGATGCCACCGTTGTAGATCACGGCCTGGCCGTAATCCTCACACGCAGGCTCCAGACCGGAAATGTTGAACAGGCGGTATGTCGAGGAGTAAAACCGCGCCTCGCCCAGCATGGCGGCAAGCCGCGCGTCTTCCACGGCCAGTGGCCGCGTCGTCACCAGACACGGATCGCCGAAGCCAGCGTCCTTGGCGAGCGTCAGGAAGTCGTTCCAGTAAAGCGCGCCGCCCAGGCATTCGCCGAACAGAACCGGGTCCTTGCGCACGGCATCGGGCAAACGCCGGTCCGCATAGACGTCGGCGAAGTACATCTCGCCACCGGGCTTCAGCAGGGATTTCGCGCCCCGAAGTACGGCCGGCTTGTCGATGGACAGGTTGATCACGCAGTTGGAGACGATGATGTCGAAGCTGCCCGGCTCCAGGCCAAGCTGGTCGAGCTCTTCGATGACACCGTCCACAAACGACACATTTGCGGTCTCGTACCCGAAGCGCTCCATGTGCCAATCGAGGTGGGCGCGCGCGACGCTGAGCTGCTCCGGTGTCATGTCCACACCGACCACGCGCCCCTTCGGCCCCACCAATTGTGCCAGGACATAAACATCCCGGCCGGCACCACACCCAAGATCAAGGATGCTCATCCCTTCGAGCGCTTCAGGCAGCAACAATCCGCAGCCGTAGTATTTGGCCATCACTTCGTCATGCACGTTGCTCAGCGCCGTCTTGAGCACGGTTGGCATGCCCTGCGGCGTGCAGCAGGCCGACGTCTTCAGGTCATCGCTCGTGGACAGCGTTTGCCCGTAGTACTCGCGCACGACATCACGGCTCATTGAAAGACCTTTCACGTGGGGAAACTGGATACGGCGCGTCCGCTGGAGGTTGGCCGCACAGACGAGGCCGCGGGATCAGAGACCGGCTGAGCGCCGGCCTGCCAAGAATTGTGGTGCCCGTTGTGGGATTTGAACTCAAAAGGCGCTCACGCTTTCGTTGACGCCGTGTGAGTTGGGATGGGCTGCAACCCTTCGCCTTCGGTGTGAGTGCCATCGGCTCACGCGGTGTTGGTGCCGGACCCCGCCGCCTTCAGGAGTTGGCGTTCGCGCTGCTGCAAACCCCAGCGGGCGCCGACGGCCAGCGCCACCCAAAGCAGGGCTGCGCTGATGAGATAAACCATCGCCGTCGCATCACCTGCGATCGCCCGCTCCACCACCTTGCCCAACACCGCTATCAACGCCGTCTTGGGCAGGATGCCGACCGCGGTTCCCGCCAGAAATGCCGCATAAGGTGTGCCGGAAATGCCGAGCGCACCGTTGACGACGATGAAGGGACCCGACGGCACCACGCGCACCAGCATCGCCGCCATGAAGCCGTTGCGGCTGATGGCACTGATCAGCGTGTCGACCCGGTCAAGCCCGATGCGGGCCAGCCATTCCGCCCCCAGCCAGCGCGCCAGCCAGAAGTTCGTGGACGCGCTCACCAGCGTTGCGGCGTAGGACAACATCAGGCCGTAGACGGGCCCGAACGCCGCCACGGTGACGGCGATCAGCAGAAACTGCGGGGCCCCGATGAAGGAAGCGGCGGTGAACGCGGCCACCACCACGGGCACGGCGAGCCAGCTGGCCACAACGGCTGCGAATGCTTGCGCCAGCAGGCCATCATCGCTGAGGCCAATGACCTTGGCGCTTGCCCAGAAGACGGCAGAGATCGCCAGCAGGATCAAGAGCACGATCCCAACAGTGCGGGCGAGCCGCATGTCCAGCGTCGCAAGGCGGTCTGCGATTGCGCTGCGTGTTGTCGGGATGGGCGGCGGCGTGAGGTTGGCGTCTGTCATTCCTGCACCTCAAGCGGCCCGGTCGCTGTTGCTGTCGCAGGCGTGGGTGCCGATACGGACGCTGTCGCCGTCGCTGGCGCCGATGCGCCACCATCACGCTCGTACGCGATCACAGGCACCTTTGTGCGCCGGCGCAGCCATGTCACGCCGATGAGATCATAGATGCCGACCATGGCGCGGCCGAAGTTCGTGTACTTGGATTGGCCGGCCTGACGGTCGCGGTCGTTCACATCCATGTAGACGACCTGGTGGCCGTAGGTCTGGAAAAAGAACGGCAGGTAGCGGTGCATCGATGTGAAGTACGGCAGCGCCAGGAACGCCTCGCGCCAGTACACCTTGATGCCGCAGCCGGTGTCCGGGCAGTTGTCGCGCAGCACGGCGTCGCGCAGTTTGTTGGCCAGCGTGGAGGCGATGCGCCGTGAGCCGACAGCCTTGCGCTTGGCCCGCACACCGTTGACGAGCGCGGGGCCTTCGCTGCCCGGGGGCGCCAATGCGGTGAGCAGGCGCGGGATGTCTGCCGGGTCGTTCTGGCCGTCCCCGTCCATGGTCGCGATCACGCCAAACCGGGCGGCGCGGATGCCGGAGCGCAGGCCCGTGCTCTGGCCGCAGCGCTTGGCGTGGCCGATGACGCGCAGCTTCGGGTGCGTCGGGATCAGCGCGGCCAATTCGTCCGGCGTGGCATCGTCCGATCCATCATCGATGACGATCACCTCGCCGAGCGTTTCAGCCGGCACAGCCGCAAAGGTCTCCTCCACCAGCCGACCGATGTTGCCGGCCTCGTTGAGCGCGGGGATCACCACCGAAATCACGTGTGTCATGCCAGGATGGCTTTCATCGATCATCTGCCAGGAAGAGGCGCGTGCTGCTTTCTGCGGCGGGAGCCAGCCCGCAAACTCAAAAAGACGTGCGCTGAGCCCGGGCCGTACCGCGCCCATACCCCACCATGGCCGCCGCACTGCGCCCTGCGCGCCATGAACGCTCGCCCATCCGATGCGCTTACCAGCCTTCATGTTGCGCACTCAAGCGCCGCACCGCAAAGACGGCAAAAGGCGGCCGCAGTGTGTTGAAAGAGGCGTGCCATCGGGCACGGCCGGCTTCGGCGGGCGCGGCCGGATAGTGGGTGCTTGCGGTCTGCACGGCATGGCAGCGACAGGGGCGAAGGTCATGGTGACGACGGATGCACGGACGCATCGGGCCGGTGATCTGCCGGGCGCGCTGGAAGCGGGCGACGCCTGGCTCGTGCTGGCGGCCGGGCTTGGCGCGCTGTTGCTGGCCCGCGTTGGTGGGCTGCTCGTCAACGGCACGGACCTGTTTTTCGACGAGGCACAATACTGGACGTGGGGGCAGGACCCCGCCTGGGGCTATTATTCCAAGCCGCCCGTCATCGGCTGGCTGATCGCAGCCACCACGGCGGTGTGTGGTGACACGCCATTCTGCATCCGGCTCGGCGCGCCGCTGACCCATACGGCGACGGCGCTGTTGATCTTCCTGGTGGCCAGCCGGCTCTACACGCCGCTGGGGGGCGT
>CAZGNQ010000377.1:0-3349 GCA_964527285.1 uncultured Hyphomicrobiales bacterium
TCGATCATGCCGATGTAGGTGCCCTCGTAGCTGCCGGGCGGGCCCATGGCGTCGGAATAAAGCTCCCCGCCAATGGTGACCCGGTGGCCGCGAGACGCTGCGCCTTCGATGAGCGCGCGGATGTTGCGGTCCGAAACGGAGCTTTCAACGAACACCGCGTGCACGTCCCGCTCGACCAAGAGATCGACGAGTTCCCCGACGCGCGCGAGCCCGGCTTCGCTTTCCGTCGAGATGCCCTGGATGCCGATCACATCGAATTCGTAGGTCGCGCCGAAGTAATTGAACGCATCGTGTGCGGTGACCAGAACACGCGACGCCTGCGGGACCGACCACAGGACTTCGCGAGCGTAGAGCGACAGCTGCAGAAGTTCACCGAGGTGCCTTACGGCATTGTCCTGCAGTGTCTGTTCGTGTGCCGGGAGCGCAGCAATGAGTGCATCTCGCACGTTGAGAACAACGCGCGACCAGACATCCGGATTCATCCAGACATGCGGATCGTAACGGTCGCTGTAGTCGTCGTGGCCGATGAGCAGCGCCTCTGGCAGATTTTCGGCCACCGCAACGACGCGGCGCTGCTGCCCCAATCGGCGCAGGAAATCCTCAAGCTGCGCTTCGAGATAAAGCCCGTGCCAAAGCACCAGATCAGCCTTGGCCAGTGCAACGATGTCTGAACGGGTCTGACGGTAGGCGTGTGGGTCCACTCCGGGTCCCATCAGCGCCGTTGCCTCGATCAGATCGCCGCCGACGTTGCGCGCGGCGTCCGCGATCATGCCCGTCGTCGTCACAACCCGCAGCTTTGCGTGGGCCGTGTGCGTGGCCGAGATGCCCAGTGTCATGCCCAGTGTGACGACGGCACCGATCAGCACGAGGGTCGCAATCGCTGCGCGCGTCGTCGGGCCGATTAGGTTCACCATTCGTGTCACGTCCGCTCACCATCCATGCTCCGGGGCGCATGCCTCCGCAGTTTGCGGAAACACGGGTTCCCCCGCGCTGCGCCATGCACCCTAGATGGTAGTTTAGAACGCTTCTGCAAACGGTTTGCAACTGAATTGCAATTCAGATTGATTTGCAGGTGGGTTTGTGGGCCGTGCCTCGCGCCAACGGCAGGGCAGATCGCAGTCGCGCGGCATCTGCTGGTATACGCAGCGCGATGGCCTAAGACGGACGACCACTGGTGACCTGACCGTTCCTTGGGGCGGCTCAAAAGCCCGTTCCTCAGAGTCGGCCCAGCGTCTGAACTCGCCGAGGCAAGCCGGCATCGTCGAGGCGGCACACCGAGCCCCTGCGCAGCAGATTGCCTGGACCAAGCCGAGCCCGACGGCAGACTGATTTACAACGCGGGCACCACCGCAGTTGCCCCGGCCCGCTCTCGTGCCGCTCGGCGTGGCCGCGAAGACAACCCGGAAAAGAATGCGACGTCAGGTGTGCATCACGGCATCGCGTAGGGTTAATTTTGTTGCGTTCGTGCGTACATACGTGTGGTCTTGGCCGAAAAGTGCGCGCGCGAGCGGCCGGCCGACGAGGCCAGGGGACAGACGCGTGTGCGCCGGGACAAACGCCGCGCCGGCGCCACAGCGCCCCCAAGCGCCTGCCCGAACACTGCCTGCATGGGAACGTAAGGGCTCCCCCAGGGCCAACGTTCCAAGGAGGACGCAGATCTTGAAACCGATTTTGCCGCTCAAGCCCGGGAAGCTCGTGCGACGCTGGTCCCCGATGCGCGGTTGGAGACCGACCCGCGCAATCGGCACGAAGCCGATGCGTGCCATCGCAGCGCAAGCTCTCAAGCGTGGCTCGCTTCGCAAAATGCGTGCGGCTCCGAAGGTTTATGGCTCGATCGGCTCGCTGGAAGTGCGTCTCGCGCAATCGGCTGGCGATGTCCGCCGCGCACAAAGACTGCGCTACCAGGTGTTCTACAAGGAGATGTCTGCCACGCCGAGCGCGAGCGCCATGCTGCAGCGCCGTGACATCGACGCCTACGACCCGGTTTGCGATCACTTGCTGGTTGTCGACCGTGAGAGCGTGCCCGCGCGGCGCATCGGCACCTGGCGGCGGCGGCCGCATGTCGTGGGCACCTACCGCATGCTGAGACAGAGCGTGGCCGAAAGCCATGGCGGGTTCTACACGCAGGGCGAGTACAACATAGAGCCGCTGATCGCCGCCCATCCTGACCTGCAGTTTGTCGAATTGGGCCGCTCCTGCGTCCTGAAGCCCTATCGCAACCGGCGCTCGGTCGAGCTGCTGTGGCACGGCCTGTGGACGTACATCCGTGAGCACCAGATCGATTGCATGATCGGCTGCGCCAGCTTTGAGGGGACCGACCCTGACCGGTTGGCGATGGAGTTGAGTTTTCTCCACCACCACGCCCGCGCGCCTGAGGAGTGGCGCGCCCGTGCGCACGACCATCTCTACGTTGAGATGAACCGGTTGCCGAAGGATCAGATCAATCCGCGCGAGGCGCTCAAGAAGCTACCGCCGTTGATCAAAGGCTACTTGCGCGTCGGCGCCTTTGTCGGCGATGGCGCGGTGATCGACCACCAATTCGGCACGACGGACGTCCTGGTTGTTCAGCCCATCGCCGCCATTGATCCCAGATATTTCGCCCACTTCGGTGCCCCGGACGAGCAGACGTCGCGGATCTCGCCGGAAGCGCGGGGTGTGATGTAGGGGCACGCCGAAGAATCGGGCAGAAGCCTGTTGTGCGCAGACGGCCAGCGTTGCGGCGCCGGTCGACGTTGGAAAGCCGTCAGGCGAGCGAGTACGATACCGTTCCCCGGCCCCGGCGTCGACGTCAGCACGTGGGTGCCGAATGGGAACGGCGTCCGACAGGCTCCGATGCGCGCTGAACGAAGACCAAGGGCTGCCCGCGCGCCGTGGCGTCGGCCGACCTGCGGGGCTCCATGACCATGCATGACGATACGGCGAGCGGTGCTGACCCGGCCGAAACGCAACCTGCGTCCACCGGTTCGTCCGGGCCTGGCAGCGCCGGGCAGGCTGCTGCCGCTCACCGCACTCCGGGCGCGCCAAAACCAGGGCCCAAGTCATCGAAGCCGAATGACACCGGCGTGACGCCGGTCATGGCGCAGTATGTCGAGATAAAATCGGCCAACCCGGGCTGTCTTCTGTTTTTTCGCATGGGAGACTTCTACGAGCTGTTCTTCGAGGATGCCGAGACCGCCGCGGCCGCGCTCAATATTCACCTGACCAAACGCGGGAAGTTCCGTGGGGAGGATATTCCCATGGCCGGTGTTCCCGTGGAGCGGGGGGAAGAATACCTCCGGCGCCTGATCCAGAAGGGCTTCAAGGTTGCCGTCTGTGAGCAGACGGAAAGCACCGCCGCCGCTAAGGCCAG
>CAZGNQ010000378.1:0-3343 GCA_964527285.1 uncultured Hyphomicrobiales bacterium
ACTCGATGTTCGGCTTCCAGCGGGTGCATGACCTGGCCTGGGCGGCTGGCGATTCGCGCGCGCGCGGCTTTCTGATCGGCGGCACGTCAGGCCGCACGACGCTGAACGGAGAGGGCCTGCAGCACGAGGACGGCCACAGCCACCTCATGTCGGCGACGATCCCGAATTGTGTCTCCTACGATCCCACCTTTGCTTACGAGGTCGCCGTCCTCGTGCGCGATGGCCTGCGCCGGATGGTCGAGGAGCAGGAGGATGTTTTTTACTACCTCACCCTGCTGAACGAGAATTACGAGCATCCCGGCCTGCCAGAAGGTGCCGAAGAGGGGATCATCAAGGGCGCGTACCGCTTGCGTGCGCCTGCCGAAGACCTCGATGGCCATGGCGTGAAATTGCTCGGCTCAGGCGCGATCCTGCGTGAGGTGATGGCTGGTGCTGAGATGCTGGAGCAGGATTTCGGCATCCCGGCCACCGTTTATTCCGTCACCAGCTTCACGGAGCTGTCGCGCGAGGCAGCAGCCGTCGACCGATGGAACATGCTGCACCCGACCGAGGACCCGCGCACGCCCTACATCACCGGCCTGTTGAGCGAGGGTGGCTCAGATCCCGTCGTCGCCTCGACGGACTACATGAAGGCTTTTGCCGAGCAGATTCGTGCCTTTGTGCCCGGCACCTACACCGTGCTCGGAACGGACGGTTTTGGGCGCAGCGATTATCGGCGCAAGCTACGCGACCATTTTGAGGTGGATCGCCGCTACGTAGTCGTCGCCGCGCTCACGTCGCTCGCCAGGGAAAACAAACTGCCGAGCGCCACGGTCGCGGATGCGATCCAGAAGTACGGGATCAACCCCGAGAAGCCCGATCCGATCACGCTCTGAACGACCGACGGGCGCGACACCATCCCGCGCCGCCTCTCCGCCCTCAATCTCAGCGAGCAGCCTCCAGCGAGCGATCAATGGCCACACGCGACATCACGGTTCCCGACATCGGCGATTTCTCCGATGTTCCGATCATCGAAATTCACGTGAAGGCCGGCGATCAGGTTGCGGCGGAGGACCCGCTGATCACGCTGGAGAGCGACAAGGCCACGATGGATGTTCCGGCGCCTGCCGGGGGCACGGTGGCAGAGGTGCTGGTGAATGTGGGCGACCAGGTGAGCGAGGGTGCCTTGATCGTGCGCATGGAGGGCGACGGCGCCAGTGCCGGGGCTGCCGCGCCGGCGGCGGGATCTTCTGCGTCGCCCGCTGCCGCGACGCCAAACGGCCAGCAAACTGCTGGGCAGACCGGCCAGCAAACCGGGCCCGCGGCGGCGCCCTCCACATCGCCGGCGCAGGGCGGGCCGGCCCTCCCGCCGCCCTTTGATTTCGGCGACGTGCATGCCAGCCCGTCGGTGCGGATGATCGCGCGCGAGTTGGGTGTTGATCTGCGCAAGGTAACGGGCACGGGCGCCAAGGGACGCATCACGAAGGAAGACGTGCACCGTGCGATTACGCAATCCGGCGGTGGCGCTCCAGCCGCATCGGCGGCCGCTCCGTCGGGCAGCGGCATCCCTGACATCCCGGCCCAGGACTATTCAAAGTTCGGTCCGATCGAGGAGAAAAAACTCTCCCGCCTCAAGAAGCTCTCCGGCCCGCATCTGCACCGTGCCTGGCTCAACGTGCCGCACGTCACGCATACCGATGAAGCCGACATCACAGAGCTGGATCAGTATCGCCGTGAGCTGGATGCCAAGGCCAAGCCTCAGGGGTATCGCGTCACGCTGCTGGCGTTCCTGCTGAAGGCTTCGGTCGCGTGCCTGAAGGAATTCCCGGAGTTTAACGCGTCGCTCGGGCCCAACAAGGACACGCTGATCCTGAAGAAATACTACCACATCGGCGTTGCGGTGGACACGCCGGATGGGCTGGTGGTGCCGGTGCTGAAGGACGTGGACCGCAAGGGCATCATCGAGCTGTCGAAGGAGCTTGGCGAGATGTCGGGCAAGATGCGCGAGGGCAAGATCGCGCCGGCCGACATCCAGGGCGCCACCTTCTCCATTTCCTCGCTCGGTGGCATCGGCGGCACGCACTTCACGCCCATCGTCAATGCGCCGGAAGTGGCCATCATGGGCGTTGTGCGCTCCAGCATGAAACCGGTGTGGGACGGAGAGCAATTCGTTCCCCGCATGATGCTGCCGGTGTGTGTGTCCTACGACCACCGCATCATTGACGGTGCGCTGGCGGCCCGTTTCACGCGGCGGATGTGCGAGTTCCTGGGCGATCTGCGCCAACTGGTGCTCTGAGCAAGTCGCGCCAACGGTCTCGGCCTAGCTGACGACCCGGCGAGGCCAGTGTTGCGCTGGCAGTGACCAACGAAACGGCAGAAGCGCACCGACCCAGGTGACGGCGTGCTGCGGGCCAGGATTTTGACGGGAGCATTAGGCATGGGCGTCACGCAGATTGTGGTCCCCGATATCGGTGATTTTGACGACGTTCCGGTCATAGAGATCCATGTGACGCCGGGCCAGAGCGTGTCGGCGGAGGACCCGTTGATCACGCTTGAGAGTGACAAGGCCACGATGGATGTGCCGAGCCCGCAGGCTGGCGTTGTCAAGGAGGTGGCCGTCAATCTCGGCGACAAGGTCTCCAAAGGCAGCCTTATTCTCCATATGGAGACCGAAGGGGCGGCCGACGCCACACCGGTGGCAGACGCGGGTAGTGGCGCGGGCGCGGCAACAGCAGCGGCGGCCGGCGCTCAGTCCACCGCGGCACAGACGATTGCGGTGCCTGACATTGGCGATTTTTCTGACGTGCCTGTGATCGAGGTGCACGTCGCTTCGGGCCAGAGCGTGGCGGCAGAGGAGCCGCTCATCACGCTGGAAAGCGACAAGGCGACCATGGATATCCCTTCCCCGGCGGACGGCGTCGTCGGCGAGGTGCTGGTGAAGGTCGGCGACACGGTCTCCATGGGCTCCCCCATCCTCACCCTGGCCGGCAGCGGCTCGCCAGCCGACGCTGCGCCCGCCCAGCCGGCAGCAACCAATGGCGCCAGCGCACCGACATCCGCGGCCACCTCAAATGGCGCCGCACCGGTCGCCGCAGCAGCGTCCGCCCCGCTCGCTTCAGCGGTGGCCTACAGCGGCCCGGCCGACATCACGTGTGATCTGCTCGTTCTGGGGGCAGGCCCAGGCGGGTATTCCGCCGCTTTCCGCGGCGCGGACCTGGGGCTCAAAACCGTCATCGTGGAGCGCTGGGACGTTCTGGGCGGTGTGTGTCTCAACGTTGGCTGCATCCCGTCCAAGGCCCTGTTGCACACCGCCGCCGTGATGGACTTCAACGTGGTGATCCGCCTCAAGCCCGAGTTCGCCCCC
>CAZGNQ010000379.1:0-3338 GCA_964527285.1 uncultured Hyphomicrobiales bacterium
CGTCCGCATCTGAGACCTGTCGGCGCTTCGCAGCGAATGACGGTTCCCGGATAGCGGCGTCGCCGCCGCGGCAAGTGACTGCTTTCGGGCACAAGAACTGCGGCGCAACAACAACGACCCTGTCCGCCTCAGGCCTAAGTTCGTCCCCGCAACGGATCATGCTGCGGCGGCGAAAGGCGGCAAAGTCCGCGCTCCGGCCGACTGGCCTGACGGGTACCGCGCAACCGCAGCGAATGACGGGTCCGCCGACCGCGCTGCAGCATGCGGAAAGGATCACATTTTCCGAACAAAATATTGCGCTTGCACACGGCCTGCGAGACCATTGTTTGGTATGGGGCTCGTTGTTGGCATTTGGCCCCTTGGCTGCCATTGACTGGGTTTGGAAACGAATGGTTTCTACCGTTCGCCCAAGGGTCGGATATCGCTAGGACGCCGATGGAGCTGGCCGGCGGTGCGCTCGTTTACCAACCACCACCACACCACTCCTTTAGAGAGTGGTGTGGTGGTGGTGGTTACGCACCGCCCCTTGTCGTTCTGGCGATCAAGCCAGAGATTGGTTCCTACACGTCGATGATCCCTATTTGTTGATCATCAAATACAATCTTTCCTTTCTTTTTTAGCCCATCAATAGCGCGGTCGACCGCATTTTTCGCGTTTGTCACTTGGAACAATGTCTTTGCATCCTCCCGAAAGGCTGGACCGTCGACAGCACTGATCGCGCCCATCTCCTGAAGTTCACGCTTGATCGAAGTAGGGTTATCCGCCACCCAATCCTTCAGGAAAGTCCAAAGCTTATGCTCGTTTTCAGACAGGCTGGGAGAGGTTGGCCTGACAGGCTGAAGATTTGCAATCACGCAAGAAGTAATTTGATCACCGGCAGGTGTTTTCCCAAGGAAAACATCTTCTAGGCCAAATTCAAACGTGTCTCCGCCCCGACCATCGCGCTGCTTTTCCAGTTCAAGCCTGTACGAATCTTTAGTTTTTTTGACCTTGAGAACCGTGCTGGCGGCAGCTCTGAGACTGCTATGCCCCCGGGGACCACGATCACCATCTTTGCCTGAATGATGCACCACCAATACCAAGCATCTCAGCTGTCGCGAGATGTTTTCAAGTGCCCGGATCGCACGACTCATATCTGAAGAGTTGTTTTCATCATGCCCACTCATAAATCGAGCGAGGGTATCTAGCACCAGCATCCGTATTTGCGGTGCATCTTTCCCAATGTACTCCTGACAAGATACGAGAGGACCAAGTATGTCTGACTTCTGATCAAGCAAGATTGGCCTTCTTGCAATCCAAAGGGAATTATCTACTTTCTGGCTGCGGGTGTAAGCAGAAATGCGATTTTGAATGCCATTTTCTCCTTCGAGTGGGGCATAGATAACTGATCCGCCAAAAACTGATCGACCAGCCCATTTGGTTTTTTTACCGCTCACGGTCATCGCCAAATCGAGAGCCAGAAATGTCTTGCCCGTTCCGGACGGGCCGTAAAGGACGGCAAGACCCGACTCTGGAAGCAAGCCATCGACCATCCATTGACCGTCAAGCCGGGGGTGCGCGTATTCAGAGACATGCACCAATCCAAGCGGAGCAACTCGTTTGGAATTGGCTTGCTTTTTCAGATTTCCCGCGTTCGGGGAGCTTGGCGAAGCCTCCGTTTCGCTGCGCCCAAGCAAGCGCTCGTCGAAATCAAAACTCTCGATATCCGCTGCGTTTTCATTTCCCGCCGTCACATCTGTAGTTCTATCGCTGGCTGTATATACAGAACTTGGAGAAATGACCGCTGCCGAATTGAATGCTTGTGACATAATCACACCCCTTCGTCTGAATAGCCGGGTGTCAAACGATCAATCGCGGCGAGGAGGAGATCACGTCGCCATCGGGTAGAGCCGCCAATTTTTATTGGTTCGGGGAAGGTTCCATCACCCACGCGACGCCAAAAGGTCGCTCGGCTGATACCCAAAAGTCCAGCAGCCGCTGCGTCAGTCAACAGGAAAGCGGTCTCATCCACCATCGTCTTAGTTCCTCTCTAATCGGCGACACATGTCGCGTTGCGATAGAGGGAATGTGAGACGGGGACCGTGATACTAAACTTGCTTCGAAGCTAGCAGCGAGACGTTTTTTTGCCACCGATGATAGACGCTTTGATTGGCACGGCCATTGGCGCCCAGGCCGTCCACCTCGAATGTGTTGCGCGCGGCTTGGGACAATGTTTGACCAGCGTCGATCCGACGCTGCATGGCTTCAATAATCGCTTCCCGATCAGGCCGGGCACGACTTCGGCCACCTTCGCGCCGCGCATCCATTTCGCGGTTCGCCTGTAAAGCCGCCTTTCTATGCTTTTGGGCAAGTCGAAATTCACTGCAGAGAACCCCAAGATCCCTCGAAATTTTTAGAAAGAAACGAATGATGTCTGTATGATCTGAAGGAGTGATCTCAAGCCAATCTTCAAACTCCTCAAGACGCTCCAAACATCTATTTATCTCCCACGCGTACCAGTCAACTGAATATTTTTCATCTTTATCAAATGAAGGATCCTTACAATGAATTTCAAGGTGAGAATTCACAAACGAAATTACATCATCTATCTCTATATATAAAGATGTTTCGCCTACAAAATAGTGCTCAGCGAATCCATCCGAAAAAACCCCACTTTGATAGTGATACTTCTTTTGTTTGCCATTGGTCATTTTTTACCCATTGCTGTGGCCTTCGATGATCATCTGGCTGAAGCCGGAATCAGTCCTTAATGATGGCGCCCTTGCGTCGACGGAGCAACGGGCGGCTGGCGGAGCTTAGCGACAATATCTTTGGCTTTGGGCTTCTTTCTCGGCGTTGATCCGTTTTGTCAGCTAAGCCAACATTACAGCTCGCTCGCTTTTACCGGGGTCGGCCAAGGCCGGTTGAAAAGGCGCCGACCCTAATCAAAAACAATAGTGAAACCCTTGAGCACACCTATATCCTCGAGCCGAGAGGTTTCCATGACAATCATATATCCGCTTGAGTTTTGAGGGTGATCGAGAAAAATCTGTGATTATTATGAAAATTGGTTTGAAGAAATACTTATTCGAATGGTGAAGACAGGTTTTTCAATTGCAATATCTCAAAGAATATTGTATAATTTGGATTGAAAGGGCTTTTGTTTATTTGGGTGAGGGGATACCCGACTGTGATTGGGCGAGGAGCAGAACCGTTGGTCAAAGGCACACCAGACCCTGAAAAAGCACGCCGCGATCAGGCGGGACGCTTCGCCCGTGGAACCAGCGGCAATCCCGCCGGCCGGCCTAGGGGCGCACGGAACAAAGCGACACGCGCGGCAGAAACCCTCTTGGAGGGCC
>CAZGNQ010000380.1:0-3333 GCA_964527285.1 uncultured Hyphomicrobiales bacterium
TAGCACACGCTGCCTGGCGCACGATTGCTGGGCGCTATCGGCAGCCTGCCTGGCTCGCCTGACCCGGCGGATCAGCCCGCATTGCCAGCCCGCATTGCCAGGCTGCATTGCCCGGCTGACTTCAAAGGCTGTCAGCCGAGCGGCTCGCCGTCATCGGTGTATCGCTGCACGCTTCGTCCCGCTGCCTTCAACTGGCAAGCAGGAGTGGCCGAAAGCGAATGCGCCTTAGCCTTTGGTGGCCTGCGCTGCTGCGGAACCTTCCAGGATCAGCTCCTTAGCCTTTTCCCGGCTTTCCCAGCCCAACACCTTCACCCACTTGTTGGGCTCAAGATCCTTGTAGTGCTCGAAAAAGTGGGTGATCCGGTCGCGCAGGATTTCCGGCAGATCGGTGTAATCGTTGATCGTGTCGTAATACCGCGTCAGCCGATTGTGGGGCACGCAAAGGATTTTCTCATCCCCTCCGGCCTCGTCTTCCATCATCAACACGCCGATCGGGCGGGCGGCAACCACGGCGCCAGGCACCAGCGGGCGCTGCCCGTAGACCATCACGTCGACCGGGTCGCCGTCTGCAGACAGCGTGTGCGGGATGAAGCCGTAATTGCAGGGGTAGCGCATGGAGGTGTAAAGGAACCTGTCGACAAACATGGCGCCTGAATCCTTGTCGACCTCGTACTTGATCGGCTCCCCGCCGAGCGGCACCTCGATCACAACATTCACATCATTGGGCACGTCGCGCCCGCTTGGGATCTTCGTCAGGTCCATCGTCGGCCTCCTGCCTGCTGTTGTCTTTCGCGCGGCCGGCGCAGCACGGACCGCGAGCGGGTCCCAGTGCAGCTTTTGCATATCACGGTTGCTTTGGAGCTCGGTCGCAGACGGGGGAGCAAACGTCAGATGCAAAAGCTACACTAGAAACAATAAGTTGCTAGTGTCCCTGATGGTTCTGACACTTGCTCAAGCGCGTGATGCCAAGGGGGCAGCAAATGTCAGCACCGGGACACTACGGATGGTGTGCTTAATTTTGTATTGAGCGATGGGATGGGCGCGGGCCCTTGGGCCGTCGGACGTGCACCATGAGCAAGCGGCGCGGAGCAAGCGTCTGGGAGCAAGCGTCTGGGAGCAAGCGTCTGGGCGCGGTGGCCATGGTCTTATCCAGGGGACGCAGGGTGATGGAGCAACAGACGATGGAGCGACAAACAACCTCTCGTCTGCCGCGGCTTGCGATCACCATGGGCGACCCAGCCGGCATCGGACCTGAAATCGTGGCCAAAGCGCTCCATGACGGACGCCTGGCGGAGCGGTGTCAGGTTGTGGTGATCGGCGATTTTGCCGTGATGGCAGCAGCAATGGAGCGCGCCGGCCCGCGACCGCCGCCTTTGCACGAAATCACTACGGGCCCGGTCGACGCGATCACGCACACCGACGGCGGCATTGCGCTCATTCAGGCGGGGCCTGCGCTGAGCCCGGTCGTCCCCGGCCGGGTGGAGGCCGCCTGCGGTCACGCCGCTTTCGCCGCCGTTGACACAGCGATCGCGCTTGCCAATGCGGGCCGTGTGGATGGCATCGTCACAGCGCCATTGAACAAAGAGGCGCTGTCGGCCGCCGGTGTGGCCTACCCCGGCCACACGGAGATGCTGGCAGACCGTGCCGACGGCGCGGGCGATGTGGCGATGATGCTGGCCAATGACGAATTGCGCGTTGTCCTTGTCACCATCCATCTCGCGCTGCGCGACGCAATCGCGGCCATCACACCCGACAGTGTCTTGCGCACCATCCGCCTCGCAGACACCGGCGCGCGCGCTTTTGGTGTGGACTGTCCGCGGGTTGCGGTCGCCGGGCTCAACCCCCACGCGGGCGAAGGCGGGCTGTTTGGACGCGAGGATATCGAGATCATCGCGCCGGCCATTGCGGTTGCCCGGGCCGAAGGCATCGACGCCAGCGGGCCCTGGCCAGGCGACACCGTTTTCATGCAGGCGCGGGACACCCCGGCGCGCCCTGGGCGGTTTGACGTGGTGGTGGCCCAATACCACGACCAGGGCCTCATTCCTGTGAAATACCTGGGCGTGGAGCACGGGGTGAACGTGACGCTCGGCCTCCCGTTCGTGCGCACGAGCCCGGACCACGGCACGGCGTTTGACATCGCGGGGCGCGGCATCGCCGATCCGGCGAGCATGGTGACCGCCATCGACACCGCCATCCAGCTGGTGAACGCGCAGTCGATGCGCCACCACCTCGCCACCGCTTGACCGGTCGCTCGTGTTCCGTCTGTGACACTTGTCTTCCATCGGCGTCACGCTTTGCCGCAGAACAATGATTTGCATCCTGGGAGGACCGCCATGACCACCGCCGCGCCCGAACGCAGCTTTGACGCGAAGACGATCGCCTTTGTCGGGCTCGGCAACATGGGTGCGCCGATGGCGGCAAACCTCGCCAAAGCCGGCCACACGGTGCGCGGGGTCGATACCCGCCCCGTCGCTGTCGACGGCGTGGAGAACGTCGCAAACATTGCGCAGGCCGTTGCATGCGCTGACGTCGTCATCACCATGCTGCCCAACGGCGAGATCCTGCGCGCGGTCTCCGGTGACGTCATCCCGGCGGCTTCGGCAGGCGCCGTGTTCATCGATTGCTCGACTGTGGACGTGGAGAGTGCACGTCACGTCCATGCCGCGTCGGCCGCAGCGGGCCTCCTCAGCGTCGATGCCCCGGTGTCTGGCGGCATTGGCGGTGCCAGGGCCGGCACCTTGACCTTCATGGCTGGCGGCACGCCGGAGGCGTTCGCTGCCGCCGCGCCGTTGTTTGACATCATGGGGCAGAAAGCAGTCCATTGCGGCGCCGCCGGCGCGGGTCAGGCGGCCAAGATCTGCAACAACATGATCCTGGGCGTATCGATGATCGCCGTGGGAGAGGCGTTCAGGCTGGCCGATGCGTTGGGGCTGGAACGCCAAGCGCTGTTCGATGTCGTCTCGACGTCGTCAGGCTCCTGCTGGTCCATGAACACATATTGCCCGGCGCCGGGTGTCGGCCCGCAAAGCCCGGCGGATAATGATTACCAGCCAGGCTTTGCTGCGGAATTGATGCTTAAGGATCTGCAACTTGCGCAGGTGGCGGCTGCGGCGGGCAACGTCCATACACCACTCGGCGCCCAGGCAGCCGGGCTCTACGATGCCTTTGTCAAAGCCGGTGGGGAGGGCAAGGACTTCTCCGCGATCCTCACGGCGTTGCAGGACTTGCGGTCCTGAGAGATCCCTCTCGGTGGTCCTTGAGGGGGGCAATCCTGTGGCCATGGCGTTTTTCGCCGCCTGCCACGCGTGGCCGCATGGTCGAGACCTGGGCGCC
>CAZGNQ010000381.1:0-3314 GCA_964527285.1 uncultured Hyphomicrobiales bacterium
AGCCCTTGGGCACGGCCTTGGTGGTGTTGCCAACCGCATCGAGCGCGTCGGTCGTGTCCCGCACCTCGCCCTCAAGCTCGGCCATCTCGGCGATGCCGCCCGCATTGTCCGTCACCGGGCCGAAGGCATCGAGCGCCACCACCATGCCGGCGAGCGCCAGCATGGCCGTCACCGCAATGGCAATGCCGAACAGGCCCGCCAGCTCAAACGTGCCGATGATCGCCGCGATGATGATCAACGCCGGCAGCGCGCACGCCTCCAGGGAGACGGCGAGGCCCTGGATGACGTTGGTGCCGTGACCCGTGACGGAGGCCTGCGCCACCGAGCGCACGGGGCGGTAGTTCGTGCCCGTATAGTATTCCGTCACGACGATGATGGCCGCTGTCACCACCAGACCGATCGCGCCGCAGAAGAACAGGTCGAGCCCCGTGAAGGCCTGGGCGCCAGACGTCGGCGTCATGACGGTGTTGATGCCCAGCACGTAGTCAGTGAGCGGATAGAGCGCGATGAGCGACAGGATGCCGGTGGCAAAGAAGCCCTTATAAAGTGCGCCCATGATCGAGTTGTTCGATCCCAACCGGACAAAGAACGTACCGATGATCGACGTGATCACGCACGCCGCACCAATCGCGAGCGGGTAGAGCATCAGCTTGGCGACGAGTTCGTCCTGGCCGGTGAAGTAGATGGCGGCGAGGACCATGGTCGCAACCACCGTCACGGCGTAGGTCTCAAACAGGTCCGCCGCCATGCCAGCGCAGTCACCGACGTTGTCGCCCACGTTGTCTGCGATGGTGGCCGGGTTGCGCGGATCATCCTCGGGGATGCCGGCTTCCACCTTGCCCACCAGATCACCGCCCACGTCGGCGCCCTTGGTGAAGATGCCGCCCCCCAGGCGCGCAAAGATGGAAATGAGCGAGGCGCCGAAGCCAAGCGAGACGAGCGCGTCGATCACGACACGGTCGGTTGGCGCCAGGCCAAGCCCCACGGTGAGGATTGCAATCTAGTCCGGGATGCCCAACAGCGCGAGTACGGGCAGCAGCTTGCCCGTGACAGGGCCCGACTTGAACGCGAGCGACAGGCCCTCCCCCAGCGACTGGCTAGCCGCTTGCGCGGTGCGCACATTGGCACGCACAGACACCAGCATGCCGATGTAACCCGCCAGACCGGACAGAATGGCGCCGATGGCAAAGCCGATGGCCTGATAGATGCCCAGCAGGTAGGCAACCAGCGCGAAGACGACGACGCCAACGATGGCGATCGTGGTGTACTGGCGCGACAAGTAGGCCGACGCACCCTCCTGAATGGCGGCTGCGATCTCCTGCATCCGCGCGTTGCCGGCATCCGCCGACAGAACCGATTGAATGGCCCACGCCCCGTAGACGATGGACAACGCCCCGCCTGCGATGGTCGCGGTGAGCACCATATCCATGGCACAGTCCCCTATGACTTTGTTTTGGTGGGACCACCGACGCGGCCGCACGGGTGCTGCGCCACCCAGCGGGCAAGCGCAACAGCCATCGGCTCAACCGGTGGTGTCATCGGGCGTTCGACGCTGAGCTCGGGCCAGCGCGCCCGGAGAAGATCCGCCCCGTTGCCGCAGACATGCGATCACACCGCAAACGGCGCCGGCACAACCTGTGGCAGAAGTGCGGCAGGACGCGGGTTCCATGCCCAATGTGCCTTTCAGTGGCAAGAGCGTCTTCCGGCCAGAACAGCGGTTTTGGTCGTGTATTTCGCAACATGACGGATTGCGCGGTGCACAGCGTCAACGCTGCGCCCGAGCAACGGTCCGGGCACGCCACGCCCACGCCTCGCCCACGTCTGCGCCAATCTGCGCATGGTGTACGCCAGCGCGAGCGATCATGCGTGGGGCGCTTGTCTCCACCGCACGCCCGGTTCACTGCATGACTGCATTCACCCAGGCTGATATCGCCGTCTTGATCCCCACGTTCAATGAAGCGGCGCGCATCGGTAACACGCTGGCTGGCGTGCGCGCTGCCGGGCTGAGCAATATCACGGTGATCGATGGCGGCTCGCACGATGACACCGTTGCGGTGGCCAGAGCAGCCTCGCCCGGCCTCAAAGTGGTGCACGCCCAGCGCGGGCGGGGCACGCAACTGGCCGCCGGCGTCGACGCCACGCGCGCGCCCGTCGTTCTGATGCTGCACGCCGACACGACGTTGCCGGACACGGCCGTTGGCGATATCGCAACGGCGCTGGCTGACACCCAGGTGGTGGGCGGTGCCTTTCGCCAAGCGTTCACGCCCACCAGCGCGCTTCTCGACTACTACGCATGGTGGTCGCGCTATGAGAGCGTGCTCACGACGTTCGGCGATCAAGCAATCTTCTGCCGCCGCGATGCGCTGGGGCGGGCTGGAGGGCTGGCGCGCACGCCGCTTTTAGAGGATGTGATGGTGCGCAAGGCGTTGCGGCGCCAAGGGCGGTTCGTGAAGCTGGCCTCCACGGTCATCACCTCGGCACGTCGTTTTGAGCGCATTGGTCCGCTGGCCTGCCAGGCACGCAACGCTGCCATTCTTGCGGCTTTCCATTTGGGCGTTCCCGTGCACACGCTGGCGCGCTTTTATGGATGTGAGCCCACCTTGCCCACAACGCAAAAGCCAGCGAAGTGTGCCGAGAGCTGAGATACCCGGCCCGGTCACCGAGCGCGCCACAAAGCACTTTTCTGCGAACCACTACGCCACATCGGGGACCAACATGGCCGAGGACAGGCCCACCCATTGGGAAGAAAACCTGCCGCCCGCATTCCAGCGCTACCGCCGCGGTCAACGCATCGAAGAAGTGGAGTGCATCGTGGCCGACATCGTCGGCCTGTCACGCGGCAAGGGTATGCCAAGCCACAAATTCTCTCCCGATGCATCGTTTTCCATGCCGGTGTCGATTTTCTACCAGACCGTGACGGGCGAGGATGTGGACCTGGAGATCCGCAACCAGTGGATCGAAACGGACATGGTGCTGCGCCCGGACATGGCGACGGCGACGGCCGTTCCGTGGGCGGGGGACGTGACGCTCCAGGTGATCAACGACCTGGAGACGCGTGACGGTGAGCCGATCTCCCTTGCGCCGCGCAATGTGCTCAAACGCGTGCTGACCAACTACGCCGAAAAAGGCTGGCAGCCGGTGATTGCGCCGGAGTTGGAGTTGTATCTCGTCAATCCCGCGGTGGACTTTAATCAGCCCATCGAGCCGCCGGTGGGGCGCACGGGCCGGCGCGGTGCCAGCCGACAATGCTATTCGATGGTGGCGGTCGATGAATATGGACCCGTCATCGACACGATCTACGATTACGCTGAAGA